>JALSHL010000246.1 GCA_026982255.1 Paracoccaceae bacterium
CGCGATAGCCCACCACCCCGTCCTCGCGCGGGGTCAGATCCACCGAGAACCCCAGACCGTTGTCTATATGGGCCTTGACGTCTACCAGCGCCTGATCCGCATCCATCGCCCGCAGTTCGTCATCTGTTAGAATCACCTGACCTTGCCGGAAGCGGATCTGGTTCAGCCGCATACCGGGACGGGCCAGAACGGAAAACGACCGCGGGGAAATTTCGGCATAAAGCGGGCCGTTATACCCCGCTTCGATCCGGTCGAATTCGGTGCCGTAATCGGTGATCAGGCGGGTGAACAGGTCGAGTCGCCCTGTGGAACTTTTGGCGTTGGCCACCGCATTAATCGTGTCCGGCAGATTCAGCCCTTCCATCAGCGGCACCACATAGACGCAGCCTTTTTCCAGCACTGCGCCCTCGCTCAAATCAATGCTGTGCATGGCAAAATCCTGCAAACGATCCGCCACCAGCCGCCCGGATCCGGGTAGGAACGAGGCCCGCACCCGCCACGCCACATTGCCAAGACGCAGGTCCAGCGAGGCGGGCTGTATCTGCCCCTCCGGCACCGGATGGGTCACGGTAATTCGCCCGTCAGCAAGCATTTCGCGAATAGTCTGGCTGGGCAGAACGCCCGTTTCCGGCTGGCTCATGCACGCCCCCTATGTGCAAAAACGCCGGTGTCGCCACCAGCGTTTTGAAAAATGGTCGGGCTAGCGGGATTCGAACCCACGACCTTCCGTCCCCCAGACGGACGCGCTACCAGACTGCGCCATAGCCCGAACGTCGCCGTTATAGCGCAGATATTTCCGGTGGCAAGCGCGAAACCTCTCCGCATTACTCGAACCCCTAGATTTCTGCCAGCATGGATTCCCGCAGGGCGAGAAGACGGGTGAACAGCTGCCGCAATTCCGGTTGCGGAGCCTGTGCAGGGGCAGAGGGCTTGGCATCGACCACAGGCGCGGCTTCGCCTGCCCGTGCGCCTGATTGCAGCAGTTCATTGCCCATGGCGATGATGGATTTGACGCCGCGTTCGCGCAGAACCTTCTGCGCGCCCTTGATGGTCATCCCGTCCTCGTAAAGCAGGCACTGGATACCGCGGATCAGCGCTACATCCTCGGGGCGGTAGTATCGCCGCCCGCCACCCCGTTTAACCGGTTTTATCTGGCTGAACTTGCTTTCCCAGAATCGCAACACATGCGCCGGAACCCCCAGAATATCGCCGACCTCGCTGATGGTGCGGAATGCGGAGGGGGATTTCTGCATTGGCGCGTCCTAGGACTTGTTGCCGGCGTCGACACGCTCTTTCATCAGGTGCGAGGGGCGGAAAGTCAGCACGCGACGCGGTGCGATGGGGACTTCCTCGCCGGTTTTCGGGTTGCGCCCGATCCGCTCTTTCTTGTCGCGGATGGAGAATGTCCCGAAAGAGGAAATCTTGACGCTTTCGCCGGCGACCAATGCGTCGGAGATGTGTTTGAGGACGGATTCAACCAGATCGGCAGACTCGTTTCGCGACAATCCGACTTCGCGAAAAACCGCTTCGCTCAGATCCATTCGTGTCAACGTAGACTCGCTCATGGCACAACCCTTTCCCTGTGTTCAGGAGCAGGATATTTGATTAGCGGAAAGAGAGTCAATAACAATGGCTTACGGGGGGCTTTTTTACGCTCTACCAGCGCAGCACCGCGGCACCCCATGTGAGGCCGCCACCGATGGCCTCCAGCAGCAACAGGTCGCCTTCCTTGATCTGCCCGCGCGAGGCGGCGACAGAGAGCGCCAGCGGGATCGAGGCGGCAGAGGTGTTGCCATGGTCCTGCACGGTGACCACGACATGATCCATGGAAATGCCCATCTTCTGCGCCGTGCGCTTGATGATGCGCAGGTTGGCCTGATGCGGCACGATCCAGTCCAGATCCCCGGCTGTCAGCCCCGCTTTGTGCAGGGCCGTATCGCCACAGGCGGCGAGTTTGGAAACCGCATGTTTGAACACTTCCTGCCCCTGCATTCTGACCACGCCGGTTGTGCCGGTAGAGGACACCCCGCCATCCACATAGAGCAGATCGTTGAACCGCCCGTCGGAATTGAGGTCGGTTGACAGCACCCCCCGATCCGCGCCGGTTCCTGTGCCTTCTTCTGCTTGCAGGATGATCGCGCCGGCGCCGTCGCCGAACAGAACGCAGGTCGTGCGGTCTTCCCAGTCGAGAATACGGGAAAAGGTTTCGGCGCCGATTACCATCACGGTTTTGGCCTGCCCCGACTGGATCATGCCGTTGGCATTGGCGAGGGCAAAGATGAAACCGGCGCAAACCGCCTGAATGTCGAAGGCAAAGCCGCCCTTCATGCCGATGGCGTGCTGCACCCGCGTGGCTGTGGACGGAAAGGTCTGGTCCGGTGTTGCAGTGGCCAGAATGATAGCATCCAGATCACTGGCCTTCATCCCTGCTTTGGCAAGCGCGGCCTTGGCTGCCTCGACGGCAAGGTCCGAGGTTTTCTGCCCCTCGGCGGCGAAATGGCGGCGTTCGATGCCGGTGCGGGTGCGGATCCATTCGTCCGAGGTATCCAGCGTTTCGGCAAATTCGGCGTTCTCGACCACGCGCTCGGGCAGATAGTGGCCGTAGCCTTTAACAACTGCGCGGATCACGCCCATTTTTATGCCTCGTCTGATTCTGGAGTACCGGTGCCTGTTCCTGTATTTTTGCTGGCTTCGATGCCGGATGCAACCCGTGCCGCCAGCTTTTCCGAGAAACCGTTATGTGCCAGCGTATAGGCCAGTTTGATTGCCGCCGACACGCCGATAGCGTCGGCACTGCCGTGCGATTTGATCACCGTGCCGTTCAGGCCCAGAAACACCCCCCCATTCACGCGGCGCGGGTCTACCCGTTTTTTCAGACGTTTTAGCGAGCTCATGGCAAAAAGTGCTGCAAGCTTTGCCAGAGGCGTATGGGTGAATGCCTCTTTCAGGAAATCCCCGACCAGTTTCGCGGTGCCTTCGCTGGCTTTCAGTGCCACGTTGCCGGTAAAACCGTCCGTTACGATCACATCCACGCGGTCGGAGGGCAGGTCGCTGCCTTCGACAAAACCGATATATTCGAAATCCCCGATTCCGGCCACATCGGTGATCATTTTTGCAGCTTCCTGCAATTCCGGCCGGCCCTTGTGTTCTTCGGTGCCGATGTTGAGCAATCCGATACGCGGTTTTTCCAGCCCCAGCGCATTGCGGGCATAGCTGGCTCCCATCACCGCGTATTGCAGGAGGTCTTGTGCGTCCGCTTTGATATCCGCGCCCATGTCCAGCATGATATTTTTGCCGGAGGGGTTTCGCGAGGGCCACAGAACCGCGATAGCCGGACGCACAACGCCGGGTATCTTACGCAGTTGCAACATGGAAATTGCCATCAGCGCGCCGGTATTGCCACATGACACGGCCACCGAGGCCTCGCCGGATTTGACGCTTTCGATGGCGTTCCACATGCTCGACCCTTTGCCGCTGCGCAGGGCGCGCGAGGGTTTCTCGTCCATCGAGACGACTTTGTCCGTGTCGCGAACCTCGACGAGCCGCGCCAGTGCGGGCTTCTTTTCCAGAAGCGGCGCAACCGCTGCCGAATCGCCATGAACGATAAATCTGATATCGGTGTTTTTTCCGGCGGATTTTTCCATCCCGCCGATGATAGCGGCAACGCCGCTATCGCCCCCCATGGCGTCGACGGCGATAACCGTCGGGCCGCCGGGGGAAACAGTCCGGTTTGAGGCTGCGGTCATACCGGACCTACCTTGCCTTGCTTACGCCGCGTCTTCGTCGAAGTCGATTTCCTCGACCATGGCAACGACTTCGCGTTCGTCATAGTGGCCACAGGCGCCGCAGACGTGGTGCGGGCGTTTCAGTTCGCCACAGTTGGTGCATTCGTTCGGGTTGGCCGCAACCAACGCATCATGCGCGCGACGCATACCGCGTTTGGAGCGGGTGATTTTACTCTTGGGAACAGCCATGATGGACCTCTAGTTCTTGAATGGGGCGAACCCCCGACATCCGGCGTCAATAAGCCTCGCACGCGCAATGTGCAACAACCGATTAACCCGAACAGGAAACGAAGCGCGGAAAATAGCGAAAATTCTGCAAACCGCAAGTCTTTTATATGCCTAGTTACCGTTGTTTTCCAGTTTCTCCTTCAATACTGCGAGTTCGGCAAAGGGTTGCGCCTGTCCATCGGCCCCGCTGGATGATTCCGCAGGGGAAAACAGCGACTCATCCAGAACAGCCCCCTCGATTTTCGGGTAGTCGGGCAAGGCCAGCGCCAGCGCCTCCATTGCCACCAGTCCCAGATCGAGTTCATCGCCGAGGGGATCAATCTCGTCCTCGTCCTCGGGCGCGATATCGATTTCGGCCATCGGATCGTCGAGGTCGGGCAGATATCGTCGCCGGATATCCAGATCGATCCGCGTGCGCACCGGTTCCAGCGTAATTACACAAGCCTGTGTGACAGTGGCCCCGAGTTTCCCTTCCAGTGCCCAGCCTTCTTTGGCCAGCGGAACCAGGCGCCCGCTGAACCGCATTTTGCGCACAGACATGATATCCAGTGCTTTGGCAATGGCGCGCAACTCGTCCTCGGTCGGGGTTTCGCTGAATTCGTAGTCTGCCGCCTTGCTGATCCGCCGGAAACGGACGATGCGGGAGAATTCGGGAGCGGAGTTTTGCATATCGGTTTTTCTGCCATTGTATAATTGCGCCGAAAAGAGGAATGTATAGTCGGCGCAGGGATTCTTGAATTTATTCCACGCGCAGGATAGGTGAGCAAGAGCAAACGGTTTTGAATGAGGGTAATTATGGCTGCCAGTAATATTCGCAAGCTTCTGATCGTATCCCTGATAGGGACTGCAACACTCGTCGGCGGTTGTGCCCCCATCACGCAAAACCACGGCTATGTTCCGGTCGAGGCCGATATCGCCGCTATCCAGATGGGCGCCGATACCAAGGAGAGCGTTTATGCCCGCCTCGGTGAACCGACCACCAAAGGGGTGGAGGGCGACAGCTCCTGGTATTATGTTTCCTATACCGAGCGTCGTCTGGCCTTCCTGCCTCCCAAGATCGCCAGTCGCGAGATTCTGGCCATATCGTTCGATGCCCGCGGTCGAGTTGCCGCCGTGGACCGCTACGGTATCGAGGACGGCATCCTCATCGATTTGAACACGCGCGAGACGGTTACAGGCGGACGCAAGCTGACCTTCCTGCAGCAGTTGATCGGAAACATCGGCAATTTCAGCGCCGAGAGCTTCCTCTAACCGGGTTTGAATTCCAGCGCCACGCCGTTCATGCAATACCGCATGCCGGTGGGTGCGGGACCGTCCGGAAACACATGCCCCAGATGCGCGTTACAATTGGCGCAGAGCACCTCGGTCCGGCGCATCCACAGCTTGTTGTCGGCGCGTTCGGTGACAGCGTCCGGCGAGACGGGCTGGAAAAAACTCGGCCAGCCGGTGCCGGAATCGAACTTGGCGCTCGATGTAAACAGCGTCGCGTCGCAGCAAACGCAGTGGAACACCCCGTCCACCTTCGGAAAGTCGTCATGGCTGAAGGCGCGCTCGGTGCCGCCTTTGCGAGTGACCTTGTAGGCCAGATCGGATAGTTGCGCCCGCCATTCGGCGTCGGATTTTTCAATAGGCATGTTTCCCCCTTTTTTCGCCAATATAGGGGTGAATATTTTGACAAACCAGCCGAATTACGTCACGATTCTTCACATAGATACACAGGTCGGAGACCATGTCAGAACCCGCAACAGGACGTTACACTGTCCGCTTTGCCAGCGACGCCGCCGATGTGCGCTCCGCCCAGCAATTGCGCCATCGCTGCTTTCGCGGTGGCGATGGGCTGGATGCAGATGCCTTCGATTCCCTGTGCAAGCATGTCCTGGTCGAGGAAACCCGCACCGGGCGTCTCGTTTGCACCTATCGGCTGATGCCTCTTGCCAACGGCGGGGCCGTAGGCCGTTCCTATTCCGCCCAATATTACGATCTTTCCGCCCTGCACGATATTCGGGGGGAAATCGTTGAAATGGGCCGATTCTGCATTGCCCCCGACTGCAAAGATCCCGACATCCTGCGTGTCGCATGGGCCGAACTGACCCGTTATGTTGATACACATAATGTAGAACTCCTGTTTGGCTGTTCCAGTTTTACAGGGACGGAGGCCGACGCCTACACAGACGCCTTTGCCCTGCTGAAAGACCGGCATCTGGCTCCGGAACAGCGCCTGCCGAAGGTCAAGGCGCCGCGCGTGTTCCGTTTTGCAGCCAGACTGCGCTTGAAAAAACCCGACTTGAAGCAGGCCCGCCTGCGGATGCCGCCCCTCCTGCGCACCTATCTCGCGATGGGGGGGTGGGTTTCCGATCATGCCGTGGTGGATAACGACCTCAACACGCTGCATGTTTTTACGGGGCTCGAGATCAACGCGATTCCCGCCAGCCGCAAGCGCCTGTTGAGGGCGGTTGCGGGGTAGGGTAGACTTGGCGGAACGCTCTGAAACAAGGACAGATACCGTGAAAATTGCTGTCATCAGTTCCCGCACCACCGGTCTCACCGATCAGGTCATATCCGAAACCGCCAAACGCCTTGCGGACGAGGGGGCGCGCCTTGTGGGGGTGATCAAGGTTCTGGGGAATGAAACCGCGGATGATCACCATTGCGATATGGACCTGCGAGTTCTGCCCGACGGCCCCGAGGTCCGCATCACGCAGTCACTGGGCGAGGGCGCAACAGGCTGCCGTCTGGACCCCGCCGGAATTGCTGCTGCAGTCGCCGCGACCGAGAAGAACGGAACAGCCGACGCCGACCTGTTCATCCTCAACAAATTCGGCCCGCAGGAATCCGAGGGGCGCGGATTCTGCGATGCTATTGCCTCCGCGCTGGAAAACGATACGCCTGTTCTGGTCGGCGTGGGTGGTGGCTGCCGTCCCGCCCTCGATGCCTTCGTCGATGGTATGGCCGAGGAAATCCCCGCCGACAGGGATGCAATTTATGCGTGGTGCAAGAAGGCGATGGATTAACGGCTGACCTCGCTTATGCCGCCATGGGCCCTTGACCAGCCCAGCGGGTCGGCAAAGAATTTTTCCACCTCGTCCAGCGTTGCCGTGTCGAAATAGTTGCCTTTCTTGGCCTCGGCCAGCACATCATGCCATGTCGCCAGATAGTGCAGGGTGATCCCGTGTTCCGCCAGATTTTCGCGGGTATTCGGGAAGATGTCATAGAAAAATACCAGCGAGGTATGGTTGCATACGCCGCCTGCTGCGCGGATAGCCTCGACAAACTTGATTTTCGAGCCGCCGTCGGTGGTCATATCCTCGGCCAGCAACACGCGTTGCCCTTCGTGCAGCACACCCTCGACCTGCGAATTCTTGCCATAGCCCTTGGGCTTTTTGCGCACATATTGCATCGGCAACCCCATACGGTCGGCCATCCACGCGCCATAGGGAATCCCGCCGGTTTCGCCGCCTGCCACGGAATCAAAGGCCTCGAAACCGACATCGCGTTGCACTGTTGCCACCATGAAATCGATCAGCGTCGAGCGGATGGAGGGATAGGAAATCAGCTCGCGACAGTCGATATAGCTGGGCGAAACCAGCCCCGAGGCCAGTTTATAGGGATTTTCCACCTCGAAATTTACCGCCTTGATTTCCAGCAGCATTTTGGCAGTCAGGCGGGCCATTTCGGTGCGGTCGATAAATGCGGTCATGATGTCGTCCAGTGTAGCGGGAAGCCGGGATCGAATACGGTGACAGGCCCGGCGCCGGTTTCGATTTTTGCGGGGTAAGTGACCGGATCGGCATGGCGCGTCAAGGTCAGCGTCGCCGTGTTCGGTTCCAATCCGTAAAATGCCGGCCCGTGCAACGAGGCAAACCCCTCCAGCCGGTCCAGCGCGTTGGCCTCCTCGAACACATGTGCAAGGCAGGCCATGGTATTGGTTGCGGAAAACACACCGGCGCAGCCGCAGGCGCTTTCCTTGTTCGGGTCCGTATGCGGCGCGCTGTCGGTGCCGAGGAAGAAATGCCGATCGCCGCCGGTTGCCGCCTCGACCAAGGCGCGGCGGTGTTCCTCGCGCTTGGCGATGGGCAGGCAATAGTAGTGCGGGTGGATGCCACCGACCAGCAGGTCATTGCGGTTGATAATCAGGTGGTGCGTGGTGATTGTCGCGCCCATGTTGTCCTGTGACAGCACATAGCCCACACCATCCGCCGTGGTGATATGCTCCATCACCACCTTGAGGTCGGGAATACGCCGGCGCAGCGGGTCCAGCACGCGGTCTATAAATACGGCCTCGCGGTCGAAAATATCCACGGAAGGGTCCGTGACCTCGCCATGTACACAAAGTGGCATACCGATTTCCGCCATCCGCTCCAGAATCCCCTGAACCTTGTCGAAATCCCGCACGCCGGAGTCGGAGTTGGTCGTCGCCCCTGCGGGATAGAGCTTCACCGCCGTTACTAGCCCCGAGGCATGTGCCGCCGCAACGTCGTCGGCGTCTGTCGTCTCGGTCAGGTAAAGCGTCATCAGTGGCTCGAAATCCGCGCCTTCGGGCAGGGCCGCCATGATCCGCGCGCGATAGGCGGCGGCATCTGTTGAGTTCAACACCGGCGGCACAAGGTTGGGCATGACAATCGCCCGCCTGAAGTCGCGCGCGGTTTCCGGCAGCACGCCCGCCAGCATCTCTCCATCGCGAAGGTGCAGATGCCAGTCGTCGGGGCGGGTGATGGTCAGGGTCTGGGTCATGGGCGGCCTTTCGATCAGTCGCCCCCTGATATAGCAGCTTCGCACGGCTGGCCAGAGAGTTTGCACGAAGTTTCACAATCCCGAAGGCGGTGACAATATTTGCCGCAGGGTCTGGTCCGGCGCGTCTGCCCGTATTAGATAGCACGGGAAACAGCAATCCGAAGGACCAGTAAATGCCCAAAATTACCTATATCGAACACACCGGCAAAGAGCATGTTATCGACGTTCCCGTCGGACTGAGCGTCATGGAAGGCGCCCGCGACAACAACGTTCCCGGGATCGAGGCCGACTGCGGCGGTGCCTGCGCCTGTTCTACCTGCCACGTCTATGTGGACGAGGCCTGGGTGGAAAAACTGCCCGCCAAGGAGGACATGGAGGCGGATATGCTCGATTTTGCCTGGCAGCCGGACGAGAAACGCTCGCGCCTGACCTGTCAGGTGAAAGTGACAGAGGACCTCGACGGGCTGGTTGTGCATTTGCCCGAAAAGCAGATCTGATGCGCGTGGCCGCTATAGCCGCGCTTCTGTTTGCGCCGTCCCTCGCGGCGGCCAATATTGTCGAAGCGCGCTATAGCGGCGAAACCACACGCTATATCCACGGGGTATTCGGCAATGTTTCCGAATACGGAGTGCTGGATCTGATGTTTGCCGACGGCACGACCAAACAGATCGTGCTGCCGGAAAACCGCGTATTCGAGGATCGCGTCCCGCGTCTGGCCGATTTGGACGGGGACGGAGACAACGAGGCGATCGTGGTGGAAACCGACGTCAACCTCGGGGCGCAACTGGCGGTTTACGATGAAAACGGCAAGGTGGCGGGCACACCCTTTATCGGGATGAGCAACCGCTGGCTGGCCCCTGCGGGCATCGCGGATTTTGACGGCGACGGGCAGAGCGATGTTGCCTATGTCGAGACGCCGCATCTGGGCAAGGTGCTGATGTTCTGGACGCTGCGTGGCGGAGAGCTTGTGAAAATTGCCGAAGCTTCGGGGTTAACCAACCACCGGTTCGGCGAGCCGGAAATTTCTGGCGGCGTGCGGACATGCGCGGATGCGACGGAATTGGTGCTGGCCGATGCCTCGTGGCGCAATGTGGTAGCGGTGCGGCTGGAAAACGGAACGCCGGCGTTTGCCACAATCGGCCTCTATAACGGGCCGGAGTCGATAACCGCTGCGCTCGGCTGTCGTTAAAGCGCCCGCCAGCCGATGTCCTTGCGGTAAAACCCCTCGGGCCAGTCGATTTTTTCGATGGCGGCATAGGCGCGGTCGTGTGCCTGTTGCAGGTTTTCGCCGCGCGCGGTTACAGCCAGAACCCGACCGCCGGTGGCGATGGTTTGTCCGTTTTTCTCGGCAGTGCCCGCGTGGAAAACCTCAACAAACGGGTCGTCATCGGCCACACCCAGTCCCCTGATAACCGAACCTTTTTCGTAAGCGCCGGGATACCCTTTCGTCGCATAAACCACTGTTAGCGCGTGATCGTCGGCCCAGTTGATCCGCGCCTCGTCCAGCGTGCCCTCGGCGGTCGCCAGAAGCGCATCCAGCACCTGCGCACCCAGACGCTGCATGATCACCTGACATTCGGGGTCGCCGAAACGCACATTGTATTCCACCAGTCGTGGCTGCCCGTCCTTGATCATGAATCCCGCGTAAAGCACCCCTTGATAGGGCGTGCCGCGTTTTGCCATCTCGGCAATCGTCGGTTTGATGATCTCATCGAGCGCCTTTTGCGTAACTTCCGGCGTCATTACCGGCGCCGGAGAATACGCCCCCATGCCGCCGGTATTCGGTCCCGTATCACCGTCATAGGCGCGCTTGTGATCCTGCGCTGTGCCGATGGGTAGGATGTTTTCGCCGTCGGACAGGATGAAAAACGAGGCTTCCTCGCCTTCCATGAATTCTTCGATCACCACTTCGGCACCGGCGGCACCGAAGGCGCCGCCGAACATGTCGTCGATGGTGGACAGCGCCTCGCCCGGCGTCATGGCGACGACAACACCCTTGCCAGCGGCCAGACCGTCGGCCTTGATGACAATCGGGGCGCCTTGCTGGCGGACGTATGCCTTGGCGGCTTCGGCATCGGAAAAATGGGCATAGGCGGCGGTTGGCGCGCCGCAGGCATCGCAGATTTCCTTGGTGAAGGTTTTGGAGGCCTCCAGCTGTGCCGCCGCCTTGCTTGGCCCGAAGGTCAGGATGCGGGCGGATCGCAGCGTATCCGAAACGCCTGCGGCCAGCGGTGCCTCGGGGCCTATAACGACAAATCCGATGCTTTCGGCGGCGCAGAATTCCACCACGGCATCGCCATCATCGGGGTCGAGGTCCACGCATTGCGCCACCTCGGCAATGCCGGCGTTTCCGGGCGCGCAGAACAGCTGGTCGCATTTGGGGTTCTGGGCAATCGCCCATGCCAGCGCGTGTTCGCGGCCCCCGCCGCCCAGAATAAGGATGTTCATGCCGCGTCCTCTCTTGGCCTTTGCTGGCTGTCGTTCTAAGGTCGGGGCCGAACTGTTGCAAGGGTGCAAAATGTCTGACCTGATCGATGATCCTGCCGAGGGTGAAAACGCCCCCGAATTCAGCGTTTCCGAGATTTCCGGCGTTGTGAAGCGTCTGATCGAGGGCGAGTTTTCCCATGTGCGAATTCGCGGCGAGGTCGGGCGGGTCTCGCGCCCCAAATCCGGCCATGTGTATATGGATCTGAAGGACGATCGCGCGGTGTTGGCCTCGGTGATCTGGAAAGGCGTGGCGGGGCGTTTGCGCGTGCAACCGGAGGAGGGGATGGAGGTTGTCGCAACGGGACGGTTAACCACGTTCCCGGGGCAAAGCCGCTACCAGATGGTGATCGAGGGTATTGCCCCCGCCGGTGTCGGTGCGCTGATGGCGATGCTGGAAAAACGCAAGGCGGCGCTGGCGGCCGAGGGGCTGTTCGCGCCGGAGCGCAAGCAGCCGCTGCCGTATTTGCCTGAAGTGATCGGGGTGGTGACCTCGCCGTCCGGCGCGGTGATCCGCGATATCCTGCACCGGTTGCGCGACCGTTTCCCGCGCAAGGTTTTGCTCTGGCCAGTGGTGGTGCAAGGGGATCGCTGCGCGCCCGAGGTGGCGGCGGCCATTCGCGGTTTCAATGCCATGACGCCGGGCGGTGCCATACCGCGACCGGATGTGTTGATCGTGGCGCGCGGTGGGGGTTCCATAGAGGACCTGTGGGGCTTCAACGAGGAAATTGTGGTGCGTGCGGCGGCGGAATCGGAGATTCCGCTGATCTCGGCGGTCGGACATGAAACCGACACGACCTTGATTGATTACGCGGCCGACCAACGTGCGCCGACCCCGACGGCAGCGGCGGAAATGGCGGTGCCGGTGCGGGCGGACCTGTCCGCGCACCT
>JALSHL010000247.1 GCA_026982255.1 Paracoccaceae bacterium
CGGCTTATTCGGCAATAGTGGCTTGATTTTGCTGAATTGTTCTTCCGTTAACCAAAATGTCCCAGACATGAAACCCTCCCTGTTTCATATCTTGAATCACATTCTGATTTATAGGTCTACACCCTAGACTGAGTAAAGGAGAAATGGGAAATGGGATTGTCCACTGAGCAACAAGCACTTGTCGAGCAAAGGCTTAACAATGATAAAAAGTCTATACTTGTCGCATATTTGTTGTGGGCCTTTGTCGGTGGTCTCGGGGCTCATAGATTTTATTTAGGGAAAACGGGTAGTGGCATCGCCATGTTGGCAATGTTAATTGTGGGTGCATTAACGATAGGGGTTGCCGTTGGTGCGGTATTCTTGATCATATTAGTTGTATGGCTTCTGGTTGATTTGTTTCTCATTCCCGGAATGGTTGATCAAGACACCAAAGCCAAGCGCACACAAATATCGAATGAGTTGAGCGTGATGTCCGGTTCGCGGTAAACGGTTTGACCAGCGATTGAACACTGATATCCGTAAACCGTAGTGTTCTCGGGATATGTACATCGAGTCGGGAATAATTGCCGACCTGAAAACCGGAAGACACCGGACTTGAACAGGGCGATTTCGAACGGAACGGGCTGCTTGCGGGCGGCCCGTTTTTTCTTGCGCGGGGCGTGAAACCTGCCAGAGTGGTGCCATGATGAAAAAAATCGACATACCGCCCGCCTGGCTGCTGGCCTGCATGTTTGTTGCCTGGTTTCTGGCGCGGGTCTGGCCGATCTACAGTTTCAACGTGTCCGGCTGGGTGACCGGTGTGCTGGTCGGGGGCGGGGTGTATCTGGTGCTGTGGTCCGTGGTCTGGCTTCGCAAGCGCGGCACAACGCTGGACCCGCATGATACGCCGTCGGCGCTGGTGGTCGAGGGGCCGTATAAACTCAACCGCAACCCGATCTATACCGGCATGGCGGTGATCCTGCTGGGGGTGGCGCTCTGGTTGGGGGAGTTCTCGGCCCTGATCCCTGTGGTGCTGTTTCCGCTGATCGTGACATGGCGGTTTGTGGCAGGAGAGGAGCGGACGCTGCGCAATACTTTCGGTGCGGCGGCCGAGGCGTATTTTGCGAAATCGCGACGCTGGTAGGCGCGATAACATACGGCTCGCGAAGGGTTGACTGGTATGTCGGGCAAAATCCCTATACATCACGGGGAAACCGGTTTTCGTGGAGTTTTCATGCGTATTCTTGCCCTGTTCAGCCTGATCCTTGCCCTTGCCGCCCCTGTTGTGGCACAGGAACCCGTGGTGGTGGAGCTGTTTACCTCGCAAGGGTGCAGTTCCTGTCCGCCGGCCGATGCTTTCGCGCATGATCTGGTCGCGCGGGAACCGGCGGTGATCGTGCTGGCATGGCATGTGGACTACTGGGATTATCTGGGCTGGAAGGACGTGTTTTCCAGCCGCGAGGCCACCGCCCGCCAGGAGGGGTATCGCCAGCGCTGGAAGTTGCGTTCGCTCTATACGCCGCAGATCGTGGTGCATGGCGAGGCACAGGCCGTCGGCAGCAAACGGGCCGAGGTTTCGATGTATATCGAGAGCTTCCAGGCCGAGGCGCCGATGCTGTCCTTCGATCTGAAATCCGAAAACGGGGTAGCGGGGGCGCTGATTACGCCGCTGGTTTCCGACCTGCCCGCCGCCGAGGTGGTGATTGTGCGGGTAACGCCCGAGGCGCAGACCATGATCGAGCGGGGCGAGAATGCCGGCAACACCTTTACCTACGTCAATGTGGTGCGCGAGATGACCTGGCTGGCGGACTGGGACGGCAAGGATCCGGTTGTGGTCGAGGGGGTCGAGCTTGACGGCGACCGCTATGTGCTGCTCGTGCAGGCGAAGGACTTCGGCCCGATCCTTGGCGCGCGCTATCTGAACTAGAGATTCCAGCAGGTAACGCTGTCGGGGAAAATTTTTCGGTCCAGTGCGGCGCGGATGTCGATGACGGCTGCGGTTTTGTCCAGCAGGGGCAGCAGGGTCTTTCGCGGGTTTTCCACATAGGCGCGATGGGGCACCGCGAGGATCAACAGATCGAGCGGCGGCATGTCGGCGGGTTCGCACCATTCACCGGCAGCGTTTGCGGGGATGTCGGCGGCGGTCACCATGGCGTCATGCACCAGCGGGCGGACACCGAATTTCGCCAGCCCCTCCAGCACGTCGAAGGTTTTCGAGTTGCGCAGGTCCGGCACGTTTTCCTTGAACGTCAGCCCCAGAACCCCGACGCGGGCTTCTGCCAGCGGTATCCGGTTGGCAGAGAGCATTTTCACCGCCTTTTCGGCAATCCGCCCGCCCATGCTGTCATTGACGCGCCGCCCCGAGAGGATGACCTCGGGATGGTAGCCCAGTTCCTCGGCCTTGGCGGTCAGGTAGTAAGGATCGACGCCGATGCAGTGGCCGCCGACCAGCCCGGGGGTAAAGGGCAGGAAGTTCCATTTCGTGCCCGCCGCCTGCAACACGTCGTGGCTGTTGATGTCCATTCTGTCGCAGATGATGGCGATTTCGTTCATTAGGGCGATGTTGACGTCGCGCTGGGTATTCTCGATCACCTTGGCGGCCTCGGCCACGCGGATCGAGGGGGCGCGGTGGATGCCGGCGGGGACAAGCGCGGCATAGACATCGGCGACACGTTGCAGGGTTTCGGCGTTCTGGCCGGAGACGACCTTGACGATGGTTTCCAGACGGTGCCGGGTGTCGCCGGGGTTGATGCGTTCGGGGCTGTAGCCGAGGGTGAAATCGCGCCCGCAGGCCAGACCGGAGGTTTCCGACAGGATCGGACCGCAAAAATCCTCGGTCACGCCGGGATAGACGGTGGATTCGAAGACTACCACGGCCCCCTTGGTCAGGTGCGGGCCGATGGTGCGGCAGGCGGATTCGAGCGGCGACAGGTCGGGGCGGTTGCCCTTGTCGATCGGGGTCGGGACGGTGACGACGAAAAATGTGGCACCGGACAGGGCGCTGGCCTCGGCGGTGACTTCGAGGGTGGAGGCGGTGACCTCGGCCTTCGTGATCTCGCGCGTCGCGTCGAACCCGCTGTGCAACTGGGCGACGCGGCGTTGCGATATATCGAAGCCGGTGACATTGGCGAAATGGCGGGCGAAGCCGACGGCGACCGGCAGGCCGACATAGCCGAGGCCGATAACGGCGATGGTCTCGTCGGTGCGCAGGGGGGCACAGGGTTCGGCATGGGCGAGCGACAGGGGGGTGCTGATGTTCATGGGGGACTCCGTTTCAGGTTCTGGCGTGGTGCAGCAGGGATTTCAGGAACACCGCGCCGAGGGCGAACAGCGACAGGCCGGTCAGAAAGGCCAGCAGGGTGTTGCGCGGGGCCAGCGGGATTTTTTGTGCCGGCGAGGGCGGGGCGACGATGGTGACAGGTGCCTTGAGCGCGGCGATCATCCCGGCGTTTCGAAGCGGTGCATCCGTCGGGGTGTGTGCCTTGGTGGTCAGGGTGACCAGCCCCTCGCGCGCGTTGATGGCGATGTCGAAATCGCGCGGGGCGGGGTTGGCGGCATAGAGCGCGGCGCGCAGGCGGAAGGCCGGCGCCATGTTCGAGGGTTGTCGCGGGTCGCGATTGTCGAACAGCGGATTTTGCGCCGCGTCCGGTGTGGCGGTTTCGAGCGACAGAATGCTGTCGGAACGATAGAGCGGCGGGGCCAGCAGGGCGAAATAGAGCGCGGTCAGCAGGGTCGGCAGCACCACGGTCAGGGCAAAGGCCAGCGCGGTCAGGCGGCGGGCCTTGCGCCGTGCGGCCAGCAGGCGGGTCTTGGCGGTCTCTATATCGTCGAGCGCCTCCAGATGGGCGCGGGCCTTTTCCATGCGACGGGTTTCCTGCGCCTCGGCCTCGGCGCGGCGGCGGGCCTCGGCGTCGCGGATGCGGCGGGCCTTGTCTTCCTCGAACTGTTCCAGACGCTGTTCGCGGGTCAGGGCGGCCTGTTGGCGGCGCTGCGGGGCGGGGTCCTCGGCAGCGCGGCGGCGGATCTCGCGCCATTTGCGCAGGCGCTCGGCCTCGGCGGCGACTTCGGGGGCGGGGACGGGATCAGGCATGGCGGGCCTCGGCATTCCAGAAGGTGGTGCCGTAGGAGCCGGCGTAATCGAGGGTGTCCTGTGCTTCGTCGGCGGAGTCGCAGGGGATCAGGCGACCTTCGTGCAGGGCATAGAAGGTGGTGCAGAAGCGGTTCAGCGTGCGGGCGTGGCGCGACAGAAGGATCAGGCCGGAGCGGTTCAGGCGCTCGAACAGGGCGGCCTCGCATTTGTCGCGGAACAAGTGGTCGCCGGCGCTGGTGACGCCGTCGCTGAGGTAGGTGTCGAATTCCACCGACATGGAAAAGGCAAAGCCGAGGCGGGCACGCAGGGCGGGGGCATACTGGCCGACGGGACGGTGGAAGGCGGGGCCGATGTCGGCGAAGCTTTCGCAGTAGTCCACGGTCTCGGCCACGTCGCGGCGCAGCAGCCGTGCAAGCAGGCGGATGTTTTCCGCCCCCGACAGGCGGGGGTGGAAACCGAGTGTGGTGCCGAGCGGGAAGGAGACGGAACAGCGGCGTTCCACATGACCGCTGTCGGGGCGCTCGACGCCGGAAATCAGCCGCGCGAGGGTGGTTTTGCCGCTGCCCGCCAGCGCCAGAATGCCGGTTTTGGCGTGGCGCGGGAATTGCAGCGAGACGTCGTTGAGCAGGATCTCCGGCCCGTCGGGTTTCATGTGGTAGCGGGTGACGTTCAGCAGGGTGATCATGTCAGTTCCGTCCCGTCGCGGGTGCGCCCGAAGGCCGATTGCAGCAGGTGCGAGACAACCAGCGCCATGGCCGAGGCCAGCAGCGGCAGCCGGATATCGTAGAAATCGGAGGTGTAATCGGCGAACACGCCGGAGCGGATGACCTCGACCGCGTGCAGCAGCGGGTTCCACCACAGATAGGGCGGCAGGGCGGGCGGCAGTTCGGGCACGGTGAAGAACACGCCGGAAACCCAGAACAGCGGCCGGATCAGGATCGGGGTCAGGCGCTTCACCGTTTCCGACAGCAGCCCCGCCACGGCGGCGAGACGTCCGAAGGCGGCGGCGATGAAGGCGGTGAGCAGCAGCCCTTCGAGGGTTTGCAGCGGATCGTGGATCGGGACGGGACCGAAGGCCAGCGCGATCATGGCCCAGACCAGCGCCGCGACCAGCAGGGCGTTCAGCAGTTCCAGCAGCGCGGCGGCCAGCAGCATGTCGGATATGCGCACGCCGGCGAAATGCACCATGTGACGCTGGGTGCCGATGGCGCGGGCCATGGCCGAAATGGTGTAGCGGAACAGCACATAGGGGACGACTCCGGTGGCGATGAAAGCCGGGGTGGAAACCGGAATGCCGGGCGTGCGGCCGATCAGGGTGAAAAACGCCATCAGCGTGGCGATCCACAGCAACGGCACGAGGAAGGTCCAGAGGTAGCCGACCGGATCGCCGGCGAAACGGCAGCGGACCTCGCGCAGCATCAGGGTGTGCAGGGTGGCGCCCAGGTTCCAGAGGCCGGTGGAGAGCGTGCCGGTCATGCGCGCACCGCCAGTTGCGCGGCGCGGCGCAGCGGGGGGGCATCCGACAGCAGCGCGAGGGTTTCGGGCAGGATGCGGTCGAGCGCGAAGGTCTTGCGGGCGAAGCGGCGGGCGTGGCGGGACATGTCCTTGCGGTGGGCGGGGTCTTGCGCCAGCGCGAGGTAGTGGCCGAGAAATTGCGCCAGCGCCGGATTTTCCGTGTTGTCGAGCAGATAGCCGCTGCGGTTCGGCATGAAGGTTTCCGCCGCGCCGCCCGCGGGGGTGGAGATGACCGGCAGGCCGGCGAGTTGCGCCTCGATCAGCACATTGGGCAGCCCTTCGAGGCGCGAACTCAGGCCGAGGGCATTCATGCGGGCCAGCCAGAATCCGACGTTGCGGGTTTTGCCGGTGAACAGGCAGCGGTGTGCGATGCCCATGTCGCGGGCGAAGGTTTTCGCCGCCTGCAGTTCCGCCCCGTCGCCGACCAGCACGAAGCGGCTGGCGGGGTGGGCGGCGAGGGCGGCAGCGGCCCATTCAAGCCAGAGCAGCGGGCGTTTGTTGCGATCGAAGCGGAACACCGCGCCGAAGGTGAAATCGGCATCGGCGGTGGATTCGCGGAAGGCTTCCCAAATGTCGCGGTCGGTGTCGTCGCCCTGCGGCGGCAGGGCCTCGGCGGCGTTGTGGACGACGCGGATGCTGTCGGGCGGCAGGTCGAGCCAGGCGGCATAGGCGTCGGCGCTGGCGTGGGTGTTGGCGGAAAAGGTCACGCCCGGGATGGTCGAGAGGGCGCGGTAGAGGGTGAAATATTCGTCCTTCATCATTTCGGGGCGCAGGTTGGGCGGCATGCCGCGCAACGAGATGACGATGCGCGGGACGTTGGCGACCAGCGCCGCCAGTGCTGTGGCCAGCACCGCGCCGTCCTGCCAGATATAGGCGACCTCGGGGCGGTGGGCGATGAAATGCGGGGTCAGGCGGCGCAGGGCCTCTTGCGTTTGCGGCGGCAGGTGGCGCAGCAGCGGTTGCAGGCCTGCCGGAAGGTCGTCGGGCGACAGCACGGCCGGCAGGTCGGGGATGGTGCTGACGGGGACCTCGGCGGCGGTCAGGGCGGGCAGGAAGAAGTCGCGCCCGCGGGCGGGATCGAGGGTGGAGACGATGACCTCGACGGTGCCGGCGACCAGTTCGCGTTTGCGCATTTCGGCGGCGAGGCGGCTGAGCTGGCGTTCCGCCCCGCCCGCGCCGAGCGAGCCGGTGAGGAAGGCGACGCTGCCGAGGTGCGGGGCGATGGAGGTGATCTCGGCGCGGTCACGGAACAGGGCGATGGCCTGCCCGATGGCCTCGCTGCCCGACAGGGGGGTGGATCGCGGGGCGATGAAACGTTCATACAGGCCGGCAAACAGGAAATCGGCGAAGTCGGGGGCGTAGTGCGACAGGCTGGTTTGCGGATCGGCGAGGGCGTTTTCCTGTCCGAAGGCCAGCATCGAGGCCGTGGGGTTGAAAACCGGAATGCCGGTGGCCGCGGCCGCCTGTTCCACCATGTCGATACAGGCCGCGCGGGCCGTGAGCAGCGCCCCGTTGGCCGCGCGCGCGTTGCAATGGGTCAGCAGGGCGAGGCGGGGCAGGCGGTCGCGGATCGCGGCGAGGTCGGAGGCGAGGCTTTCCGGCGTGGCCATGGTCAGGGTCAGTTCCGCCAGCAGCGCCTTGCCGGTGTCGTCGAGCGCGTCATAGGCGGGCAGGGTTTCGAGGAAGGCGAGTTTTTCCCCCTGTTGCCGCCCGTCCGACAGGCGCCAGAAGGTGCGGGCGCGGGTTTTGTCGGCAAAGAAATCCGCGAAATGGCGGGTGACGTAGTTGAGCTGCACCTCGACCCCCGCCACATGCAGTTGCTTGGCCGAGGACAGTTCGACCACATAGAAATCCGACATTTCGTGCGGGGTTTCCAGCAGCGCGGCAGGGTCGGTATTGGGCATCAGCAGCGGCAGCACATCGGGCGGCGGGGTAAAATCGTCTTGCAGGAAACGGATCTGTTGCAGGGCCTCGGGCGCGGTATGGGTATAGCCATAGACGCGGGCGTTGTTGTTGATTACGGGAAAATACGCGGGGGCCGATTTGAACGGCGTGGCAATGCGGCAGGAGCCGATGGCGGTGATGCGCGTTTTCTCTCTCACAATAAATCCCGTGATTGGTTAATGGTCCGGTCAGGGTTTGCGGGAAACGGTTAATGGAGCGTAAATTTTGCGAAAATTCCGCGCAAACCGGCGGGAATTTGTTACGCTACGGCAGATACGGGGGCTAACGCAGCGTCAGAAGGGGCGCATGAATTGACCCCCGCGCCGCGAATCGGTGAATGTGGTCAGGCAGAATTTTCCAAGGAGAGACCCGATGGGATCGAAGATCGACGAAATTCTCGACATTGCCCGCAGGCATTGTGACGAGGTTATCAAGCCGAACGTGGACGACTGGAACAAGGCCGGTGTCTGGCCGCGCGCGGCCTCGGATGCGGCCGGTGCCGCCGGTCTGACCGGCCTGTATGCGCCCACGGAATGGGGCGGGCAGGGGTTGTCGCTCGGCGAGGGTATCAGGGTTTACGAGGAACTGGGCAAGGGCGACGGGGCCTATGCCTTTGCGCTTTCGATGCATAATATCTGCACCTACGCCACCTGCGGTTTCGGCACGGAGGCGTTCAAGGAGAAATGGGCGCGGGATCTGACAGCGGGTCGCAAGCTGGCGAATTTCGCGCTGACCGAGCCGCAATCGGGGTCGGACGCGGCCAATATGTACAGCCGCGCCACCATCAACGGCGACGGCACATGGACCATCAACGGGGCGAAGGCGTGGGTATCGCTGGCGGGCGAGGCGGATGTCTACCTGACCGTGGTCAAGACCAGCGACGAGAAGGGGCACAAGGACATGGCGATGATCGCCATTCCGGCGGATGCGGACGGGCTGACCTTCGGGCCGCGATACGAGACGCCCTCGTATAACTTCCTGCCGCTGTCCGAGATGTATATGGACAATGTCGTGGTGCCCGAGGACAACATCATCCTGCCGGTCGGGCAGGGGCTGCAAGGGGCCTTGATGGCGATCGACATTGCCCGCACCTCGATTGCCGCCGGTTGTTGCGGGTTGATCGAGAGCGCGCTGGATACGGCGCTGTCCTATGCCAAGAACCGCAAGATGTTTGGTGGCAAGAACCTCGACCTGGACGGGATCCAGTGGATGCTGGGAGATGTGGCGACGGATCTGGAGGCCTCGCGGCTGTTGTATCGGGCGGCGGCGAATGCGCTGGGCACGCCGGAGGGGCCGGTGATGGCGGCGCACGCCAAGAAATTCGTGCCGGATGCGGCGGTGCGGGCGGCCAATACCTGCACGCAGGTGATGGGCGGTTCCGGCCTGTTGCGGCAATACGGGATGGACCGGCTGAGCCGGTTGAGCCAGATGCTGCGGATCGTGGACGGAACGACGGAAATCAGCCGTGTGGTCATCGGCCGCGCGCTTCAAAAACGCGCCGAGGGCTTGCCGGACTTGCCGGTGCCCAAAGGTTATGGAGAGGAATAGGACATGTCTTTCAACGCTTTGGTTGTCGAGAAGAACGACGAGGGGAAAACATCCGCGTCCGTGCAGTCGCTGGAGGTGGCGGACCTGCCGCACGGCGATGTGCTGGTGGATGTGGAATATTCCACCGTCAACTACAAGGACGGGCTGTGCATCGGGCCGGGGGGCGGGCTGGTGCGGAACTATCCGCATGTGCCGGGGATCGATTTTGCCGGCACGGTGGCCAGCTCGGACGACCCGCGCTACAAGGCGGGCGACAAGGTGGTGCTGACCGGCTGGCGCGTGGGCGAGGCCCATTGGGGCGGTTATGCGCAGAAGGCCAGCGTGCGGGCCGACTGGCTGGTGCCGCTGCCGGACGGGTTGACGACGCGGCAGGCGATGGCGGTCGGCACGGCCGGTTTTACCGCGATGCTGGCGATCATGGCGCTGGAGGATCACGGGCTGGCCAGGGACCACGGGCCGGTGCTGGTGACGGGGGCGGCCGGCGGGGTTGGTTCTGTCGCGACGGCGATACTGGCGAACCTCGGTTACGAGGTGGCAGCGGTTACGGGGCGGCCCGAAGCGGCAGCGTATCTGGAATCGCTGGGCGCAACGCAAATCGTGCCGCGCGAGGAGATAAACGAGACGGTGAAACGCCCGCTGGAATCCGAAACATGGGCCGGTTGTGTCGATGCGGTCGGCGGCGACATGCTGGCGCGGGTGCTGGGGCAGATGAAATACGGCACCTCGGTTGCGGCGGTCGGTCTGGCGGGCGGGGCGCAGTTGAACGCCACGGTTATTCCGTTCCTGTTGCGCGCCGTGAACCTGCTGGGCATCGATTCGGTCATGCAGCCCTATGACAACCGCCTGCGGGCATGGGAGCGGATTGCCCGCGACCTGCCGATGGACAAGCTGGAGGCCATGGTGCAGCCTGCCACCCTGTCCGATCTGCCCGATCTGGGGCGGGCCATCCTGAAGGGGCAGGTCAAGGGGCGTGTCGTGGTGGATGTGAACGCGTAGTTACGGGGGGCTGCCGCCCCCTTGCCCCCCGCGAGTATTTTGCAAAGAAGAAGAGGTTGGTATGGAAAAGCTGGACATTGATTTTATCCGGAGCCAGTTTCCGGCGTTTTCCGAGGCCCCGTTGCAGGGGCAGGCGTTTTTCGAGAACGCGGGCGGGTCCTATACCAGCCGCTTCGTGATTGACCGGCTGTCGCGTTATTACCGGCAACGCAAGGTGCAGCCCTATGCGCCCTACGGGGCCTCGCAACTGGCAGGGGCGGAGATGGACGAGGCGCAGGCGCGACTGGCGGCCTTGTTGAACATTCCCGAAAGCACGTTGTCTTTCGGACCGTCCACCAGCCAGAACACCTATGTTCTGGCGCAGGCGTTTCGCGGGATCATGAAGCCGGGCGATGCGGTGGTGGTGACCAATCAGGACCACGAGGCCAATACCGGCGTCTGGCGGCGGCTGGCCGAACACGGCATCGATGTGCGCGAGTGGAAGGTGGACCCCGACACCGGATTTCTGGACCCTGCCGAGCTGCCGCATCTGCTGGACGAGAGAGTGAAGCTGGTGACTTTCCCCCATTGCTCCAACATCGTCGGGCAGATCAATCCGGTGGCGGAGATTTGCCGGACCGTGCATGACGCCGGTGCGGTGGCGGTGGTGGACGGGGTCAGTTTCGCGCCGCACGGCCTGCCGGATATCGCGGCGCTGGGGGCGGATGTCTATCTGTTTTCGGCCTACAAGACCTATGGCCCGCATCAGGGGCTGATGTATGTGGCGCCGTCACTGGCCGCCCGCCTGCCCAATCAGGGGCATTATTTCAATGCGGGCTATCCCGAAAAACGCTTTACCCCCGCAGGGCCGGACCATGCGCAGATCGCGGCCTCGGCTGGTATGGCGGATTATGTCGATGTGGTGTATGCGCACCATTTCGGCGAGGAGTCGGAGCCGGAGCCGGCGGCGCGGGCGCGGGCGGTGCTGGGGTTGCAGGCGGCGCACGAGGCGGCATTGCTGGCGCCGTTGCTGGAATATCTGCGCGGGCGCAACGATGTGCGGCTGATCGGCGGCGATACGGTCGAGGGGCGGGTGCCGACGGTGGCAATGGCGCTTTCGCATCCGGGCGAGAAGGTGGCGCGGGCGCTGGCGGCGCACGGGATCATGGCGGGGGGCGGCGATTTCTATGCCGTGCGCCTGCTGGAGGCCCTGGGCATCGATCCGGCGCACGGGGTGTTGCGCTTGTCGTTCGTGCATTACACCAGCGCGGCGGAGGTGGAGAAACTGATCGGGGCGCTCGACCGCGTTTTGTAGCGGCGGTTGGAAATTTTCGGGAATTCTGTTACACTCCGGTGGATTGGGGGTGTGACATGAATGTGTTCTCGACTACCAGAAACCAGAGAAATCTGCCGCCCCGTTTCGGGGCTATCCATGAAATACTGTCGGATCTGAGGGCGGGCACGCTGGAATTTGCCCTGCCGGACGGGCGCATTTTCCGCATCGAGGGTGATCTGGACGGGCCGCACGGGCGTATCGATGTGCGCGACGGGCGGATGTTCAAGCGGATATTGCGCGACGGCAAGACGGGGTTTGCCGAGGCCTATATGGATGGCTGGTGGGACACGCCGGATCTGGTGGCGTTGCTGGATGTGCTGATCGGGGTCAATGACCGGGTGAATGCGGCGCTGACCGGTATTGCCTTTGTGCGGATGTTCGACCGGATGCAGCACTGGTGCCGCAACAACAACAAATGGCGGGCGCGCAAGAATATCTCGTATCACTACGACCTGGGCAACGATTTCTATGCGCTCTGGCTGGACGAGACCATGACCTATTCCTCGGCCCTGTTCGACCGTTCGGATGATCTGGCAGAGGCGCAGAACCGCAAATATGAATCCCTGTGCGATTTTATCGGCGTGCGGCAGGGCGACAGCCTGCTGGAGATCGGCTGCGGCTGGGGCGGGTTTGCGGAATATGCGGCGCGCACCCGCGGGGCGAAGGTCAAGGGGTTGACGATCTCGCAGGAACAGCAT
>JALSHL010000248.1 GCA_026982255.1 Paracoccaceae bacterium
TTTTTTGAAGCATTTTATCGCTTTCCTGCATTTTTTCAATAGTTTTCGTGTGTTACCCCTTGGAAAACGGAAAAAACGGGGAAATCATGCGCACACAGGTTGCGATTATCGGCGGAGGTCCGGCGGGCTTGCTGCTCGGCCAGCTTTTGCACAATGCCGGTATTGATACGGTTATTCTGGAAAAACACAGCCGGTCACATGTGCTGCGGCGGATCAGGGCTGGGGTGCTGGAACAGGGCACGGTCGATCTGCTGCGCGAGGCCGGTGTCGGGGCGCGTATGGACCGGGTGGGGTTTACTCATAACGGTGTATATCTTGCCTTTAAAAACAGCAGCTTCCGCATTGACTTTAAAGAAGCGATCGGCCGGTCTGTCACCGTCTACGGCCAGACCGAAGTGACCCGCGACCTCTATGATACACGCGCAGCTGCCGGGGCGCAAACCCTGCACGGGGTGTCGGATGTGGAGTTGCACGATGTCGAGCGCGAGGCCCCCTATGTGACCTTCACCCATGACGGGCAGGGGCACCGGCTGGACTGTGACTATATCGCCGGATGCGACGGGTTTCACGGGGTCAGCCGCAAATCCATTCCGGCCAACATATTGATAGAATATGAAAAAATATATCCGTTCGGCTGGCTCGGGGTTCTGTCCGAAACGCCGCCCGCCAGTGATGAGCTGATCTACGCCAACAGCGACCGCGGCTTTGCGCTGGCCTCCATGCGCAACGCCAATCTGTCGCGCTACTACATTCAGGTGCCGCTGAGTGATACGGTCGAGGACTGGAGCGACGCGGCCTTCTGGGACGAGTTGCGCCGCCGTCTGCCCGTCGCCACCGCCGAGGCGATGCAGACCGGACCGTCCATCGAGAAATCCATTGCACCACTGCGTAGTTTTATTTCCGAACCAATGCGTTACGGTCGGTTGTTTATCTGCGGAGATGCCGCCCATATAGTCCCGCCAACCGGTGCCAAAGGGTTGAATCTGGCAGCCTCGGACGTGCATTACCTGTATCAGGCGCTGAGCCGGTTCTACCGGCATCAGGATGTCGCCGCCATTGCCACCTATTCGCACCGCGCCTTGCGTCGCGTCTGGCATTCTGTGCGGTTCTCCTGGACCATGACCAACCTGCTGCACCGGTTTCCCGAGCAGACCATGTTCGATCAGCGTCTGCAGGAGAGCGAACTGGCATTTCTTAAATCCTCGAAAGCGGCGCAAACCGCCTTTGCCGAGAATTACACCGGCTTGCCGTTCTGAAGTCGCTCGGCCAGCGTCTCAATGTCGGTTTTGTCGCTCAATTCAACCTGTTGCCAGCTTTTCATCTTGTTGCGAAACCAGGTGCGTTGACGTTTTGCAAACTGGCGCGTTGCAATCGTCGCCCGTTCGCGCGCGTCCTCAAGCGAGGTTTCGCCGCGCAGATAGGCCACAAGCTCCGGCGCGCCGAGCGCCCGTGACGAGGGCAGGGCGGGGTCCCACCCTTCGGCAAGGGCCTGCTCACATTCCTGCAAGGCCCCCTGGTCAAGCATGGCGTCAAAGCGGCGCGCGATCCGGTTATTCAACCAGCTCACGTTTGAATTCAGGTTGATAGCGTGTGAATCCTCAAGCGAAATTAGCGGCGGGGGCGTATCCGCCTGCCACGAGGCCAGCCCGCGTCCGGTGGCGCGATGGACCTCCCACGCGCGTTGCAGGCGCATGGCATTCATCCGGTCGGTCTTATTCAGAGTTTTAGGG
>JALSHL010000249.1 GCA_026982255.1 Paracoccaceae bacterium
ATAGTATCCGTCCAGCTTGATCAGTGGATTGGCATTGAACAGGACCGAGTTGATCGAACTGAACATGAATATATTGCCCAGCAGGGTTTTCAGGAAGCTGCCCTCGACGAAGTGCCAGGCGACAAAGGCCAGAAGCGCCACGATGATATCCGTGAACAGCCCTGCGAGGCTGATAACAATGCGTTGCTTGCGCGTGGCCGACAAGTCGGCGTCCGAGCAATCCACATAGGGCATGGGGTAGAGCGCGATCAGATACAGGCCGGTTTTGCGCACGCGCACGCCGAAACGGGTGGCGGCGAGAGTATGCCCTAACTCATGCAGGATTTTCAGAAACGGCGCGACCACAGCGAAGGTTGCGATGGCCGAGAGCGAAAACACGTTCTTGAACACCTCCATAATCTGCCAGTCGCTCCAGCTGCCTAGCCAGAACGCGACCAGCAGCAGTGTCGCCAGAAGCAGCCAGTAAACCGGCCCGACAATAAACCGCGCCAGCGGGCGCAACGCAGGTTGATACGGACCAACGTCAAACAGCTCGATATTCACAAACAGCGGGTTGAACGGCGGGCGGCGGGACAGTTCGGTCTTGTGCATGTTCTGAAGGCTGCCGAGGAACCCGAAGGCCACCTTCAACTGCTCCTTGTCCACCCGCGCCGCATCCATGCGCCCGATTTGCTTGCAATATGCCACGGCGCGCGCGATCTCGGCCGAGACGCGATAGATTTTGCCGGTCACACGGTCATGGGCCAGATAATGCATCCGGTCCCGTTCGGCAGAACATTGCAGATCAACCGTGTTCAGACGTGCAAGCCAAGGTATTTCCATGCAAACAACCTAACATATTCCACGGCGTAACGGGTAAGCGCGACGATATTCGGCTCCTGCCCCACTTCGATTTTGACAAAACCGGACAGACCGACGAGCAGTTTTTCCTGATCCCCGCCCGTGATCCGCGCCCGCATTTCCAGATAGCTGTTTCCGGTGTTCTGGTCCTGTCGCAATACCGGCTCCGACACCACCTCGACCGGATAGATTTCATCGCTGAGACCACGGAAATACACCTGCCCCTTTTGCCCGGGTTTCAGTAACGGCGCGTCCAGCCCCGCGACCTCGATCAACAGGTCGAACTCCGCATTGTCCTGGATTTCCGCCACCGCCATGCCGGGCTGGATATAGCGCCCGCGCATCCCGACCGGCAGGGCATCGGTAACACGCCCCCCCACAGGTGCCCGCACGGTCAACTGGTCGATTTTCTCCGCCAGTTGTTTCAGGCGCAGGGTAGCGATGCTGCCGCGCTGCTCGGCGAGCTGGAACTCGGCATAATTCCCTTGCGCCAAGGCCTCCTGTGCGTTGATCTTCTCGACCATCTCGTTCAGTTCTTCCTCGGCCTTCTGCTGTTCCAGTTCCGGCGAACGGAACGTGGCCAGCGTGTCGCCGGCCTGCACATCATCGCCGGGTCGCACCGTGGTCTGTTCCAGATAGGCCCCCGTCGTCAGCGCCGCTGTTACTGCGCTTGCGGGAATGGACTGGCCGGTGCTGGAAATTTTCAGCGGCACGGGCCATGCCAGAAAAATCACCAGCGCAATCAGGGCCGTCCAGAATATCGCCCGCCACCAGCTTGCCGCCCGCCGGCCGGAAGCACGCGCCCCCCGTTGCAGCAGGTCGATCAGCGCCGGCGCATCGGCCAACCCGTTTTCCGCCCCCGGCTTCGGATCGGTGGCAAAAAACGCATAGCCGTTCTTCGGGTCCTCGGGCAGTTGCAGAGCCAGCGTATCGACGCCCAGCTTCTGGCACAAAAGCGCCCCGTCAAGCGCGTCCTCCTCGACCGCATCGGCCTTGAACACCACCAGCGAGGCCCCCGTCTTTGCCTGCGCTGCCGCAATCTGGCGCAGCTCGTCCGAGGCATCGGCATGAGTGCGGTTTCCATACCAGAACTTGCGTGCCTTGCCCCCGCGCATACGGGCCACGAACGGCTCGCCATAAGCGCCGTTGGTCATCAGGCTGCTCAGCAACAGCGGAATGCGGTTTTTCTTCGGCACCGGCGCCGCAGCCGCTGCGGCATCCAGCATATCCTTTGCCGGATTTTCCGCGGAGGGCGGGGCCGGTTGCGGCACCATTTCCAACGATTGCTTCTGCACCGCCTTCAGCAAATCCGGCAGGCTGGTATCCTCGGGCATCCTGTCGAACAGCCAGATCGCCCATCCTGCCGCACCGACCGGCGCACTGGCCAACAGGCGCGCGCCCATCTTGCGAGCTGCCGGACGGTTGCCGGCCAATTCAGGCAAAATGGCGCGAACCTCGTCAGGGAGGTCCGCGCCATGCAGGGTTTCCAGCGAATGATCGGGCCGCAACAGGCTGATAGAACCGGATTCAATCATTTTGCCCGCAGCCCGATGCTAGTATCAGTTTTCGATTTTCCCGAACTGCTTTTCGTAGGCGGCAATCGACTGGTTCAGAATGATCGCCAGACGTTTGGCCGCAAAGGGGCTCATCACGATCCGCTTGGACAGCTTGACCTTCAACTCCTTGGTATCGGAGGCATTGCCGCGCCAGTTCTGGTGCGTGCCGAACAGCAGGAAAAACTCCTCGCGGTTGGCGGTCGCCGTACCGATATTGGCATAAAGGCTTTCCATTCCGCTGTCGTCCCAGTCGATAGAAACACCGTGGACCGCTTTGTCTACATCAGGATTGTCGGACATTATTATTCCCTTGTCGGTTATTGCATCAGTTCGTTGCCGCTGCCTGCGCCGGTTCTTCCGGTGCGTTCATGGTGCTACTGTATACACCGGCACCGTCATCATCCAGCGTTTCCAGCAGCTTACCCAGCATTTTGTTGAAAATGGTCATCTGGAGCGCACTCGGCGCACCACCCTGGTCCGTCATATAGATGCGGAACAGACGCAGAATGTCGTCTTTGGCCAGTTCACCGTCAACGTCCAGCAGGATCAATTCCGCCAGATGGCGCATGATGGTTTCTTCGGAGAAGAACTGCGTCACCACACTCAATTCCTCGAAAGAGGCCTGACCGGATTTCGCCGCCAGCGGTTCATACTCTCCGCTTCCGAAGGGCATGGCGGCAAAGTCTGTCTCGATCGCCTCCAGCACCGTTGCTGTGCTGAGGTAGACGCCGATCGACTGGTCATACTGCGCGTTGGAAACGATATCCAGCGGGCCCGAACCGGCAAAGTTCGCGGTAATCAACTGGCGATGGACATCGGTTGCAACACCACCGAAACCGTTCGGCAGGGTAGCCCCGAAGATACCCGCAAACCCGTCCGAGAACAGCGCATCGGCCGCGGTATTCCCGACAAACAGGTCCGGCCCGAGGTTGCCAACCATGACGTCGGCCCCGTCGCCGCCCGTCAGCACATCATAGCCGCCGGTGACATAGGCATAGGTGGTTTCCAGCCGGATTTCCTCATACAGCGGCGAACCGGGCTGGATCGTGCGATAGAAACGGATGGAATCGCCAAGCAGGAAGTCCTGCCCGTCGCCACCATTCAACAGATCGGCCCCGAAACCGCCCAGCAGGAAGTCGTTTCCGGCCCCGCCATTCAGAACATCGTCGAACCCGAGGTCGGGATTGATAAAGTTCACAAAGCTGATCCGGTCCATAGCGGACTGTCCCGGATAGGCGTTGCGCGGGTCGGTAAAGGTGATCTCGGCCAGATCGCCAATAATCCAGTCATCGGTCTCCCCGCCGGTAATGGTATCCGCACCGGCCTGCCCCATCAGGACGTTATCGCCCGTGGTGCCCGCGGCGGTGATGATATCATCACCGCCTGCATCCAGACGGGTCATGGTCACATTGACAACATCGGTGATATTGCGGAAATCCACGTCTCCCAGATCACCGAGCGCCACATCCTCGCCATTGCCGACAGTCATCTGGTCGTTGCCAAGGCCACCCACCAGAATATCGTTGCCGTCACCGCTGTCGATAACATCATCGCCACCATAATCACCCGTCATTGCGCGCAGGGTATGCAAACCGCCCGCGCCGTTTTTCTGGATGATCGCGTTATCACCGACCACGACGTCGTATCCGGCGTTGGTTGTCAGGGTATCTGCACCCTGTCCGCCCAGAACGATGTCATGTCCGGCACCGGTGGTGATGTTGTCATCACCGCCATTGGCCGGATCGATGGTTTCGAGATACTCGCTGCCCGGAACGCCCGAGGTGCGGATGATTCCGCTATCCCCGATGGCGCGGTTGTTACCATCGCCAAGTTGCGCCGTATCGGCCCCGAGGCCGAGGATAGCGAGGTCGATACCCGCGCCGGTCGTTACATTGTCATCGCCGTCTCCGGCGCTGGCAGTCGTCGCCATTTCGGTCGGATTTGTGTCGCCCTCGGTGATAACAATCCTGCCGCTGTCACCCAGCACCGCATTGTCGCCCTCGCCAAGCGCGAAGGTATCACCGGCATCCCCGCCGATTGCGGTATCGCGACCCGCACCGGTGGTGATCGTATCCGCACCGCCATTGGTCGAGGCCATGGATTCAAGCGTCATACCCGGCGTTGCGCCCGCTACCATGATGGAACCGTCGTCGCCCAGAACATAGTTGACACCGTCACCCATGTCGGCCGTATCACCTGCCCCGCCGAGGATCGCGAAATCAATGCCCGTGCCGGCAGTCACATCATCCACCCCGTCACCCGCGCTCTGCGTAGTGACCATCGAGGCCGGACGTGTTGTCTCGCCCTCGTCCACAACCACCTTGCCGCTGTCACCCATCAGGATGCCGAGGCCTTCACCGCTGGCAATCGTGTCGCCCGCGTCGCCGCCCAGAATCACGTCACGGTTCGCGCCGGTGGTGATCGTATCGGCACCGCCGTTGGTCGAAGCCATGGTTTCAAGCGTTACGGTCGGCGTTGCACCGGACAACAGGATCGACCCGTCGTCACCCAGAACATAGTTGCGCCCGTCGCCGAGGTTGGCCGTATCACCTGCCCCGCCGAGGATCGCGAAATCAATGCCCGCACCGGCAGTCACATCATCCACCCCGTCACCCGCGCTCTGCGTAGTGACCATCGAGGCCGGAAGTGCCGTTTCGCCCTCGTCCACAACCACCTTGCCGCTGTCACCCATCAGGATGCCGAGGCCCGCGCCACTGGCAATCGTGTCGCCCGCGTCGCCGCCCAGAACCACGTCACGGTTCGCGCCGGTGGTGATCGTATCGGCACCGCCGTTGGTCGAAGCCATGGTTTCAAGCGTTACGGTCGGCGTTGCACCGGACAACAGGATCGACCCGTCATCGCCCAGAACATAATTGCGCCCGTCGCCGAGGTTGGCCGTATCACCTGCCCCGCCGAGGATCGCGAAATCAATGCCCGTGCCACCGGTCACTGTGTCGATACCATCACCGGCGCTCTGCGTGGTTGTCATGGAAACCGGCAGCGCCGTCTCCTCGTCGGTCAGGATAACAATGCCGTTGTCGCCCATCAGGATACCGGTGCCCGCGCCCGTGTCGAGCGTATCGGCACCATCGCCCCCGATAACCACATCGCGCGCGCTGCCGGTGGAGATTACATCGTCTCCGGCATTGCTGTTCGCCACGCTTTCCATCGTGATGGAGGCGGGATCCGTGCTGTTGGCGCGGGTAAAGTCGATCTTGCCATCATCACCAAGCAGATAGGAAAGGCCGCTGCCGGCGAGCGTTGCCGTATCGCTGCCGCCGCCCATAATGGCATAGGTTATACCGTCCACGCTGGTCAGGGCATCATCACCGGCATTTGTATCGGTAACGGACTCCATATTCTCGAACAGCCGTGCGATCAGCGCCAGCTGGCCGTTATAGAAATCGATATCGTCCTGCGAGGCACCCGGGGCCAGCGGCTCCAGCCCCATCAGGGCATTTACCGCAATCGGGTTCAGCTTCATCGCGCCATAGTCTGCCAGCAACACCAGTCCACCGTCGCCGGAGGTAACGCCGTCGCTTCCGCCTCCGCCCAGCACGATATCCATCTTGTCACCCGTCAGGGAAACATTCCCGACAATAATCTGGTCGTCGCCGTCAAGGCTGCTGGCGGTCGTGGTCAACTCGCCACTCGCAACAGCATATTCGCCAAGATCGCCGAACACGATATCCGCGCCCATACCGGCGTTGATAACGTCGCTTTGCTCACCGCCGAAGATAACGTCGTTGCCATCACCTGTGGTGATAATATCGACAGTGCCGAAACTGGAAGAGATCGTCCGGTAGGCGGTGATTTCCTTGAGGATACGCGTGCCGACAACCTCGCCGAAGTCGCCGAAGATCGTGTTGTTGCCTTCAAGGTCGGTAATCACCTCGGGCGCGACCGAGGTGCTGCCACCCGCAACGAGGATGTCATCCCCTTTGCCGCCATCCAGATTGTCACTTCCCGCCGAAGTCGAATTGAAGCCGGTGGAAATAAATGTCTGGGCAACGCGGTTGCCGGAAATGCCGATCTTGCCGAAATCCCCGATCAGGATATCCGCGGAAATACCGCCGGCCAGCGTGTCATCACCGCCACCGCCGAACAGAACATCCAGACCACCCTGCCCGCGAACCGTGTCGGTTCCATCGGCAAAATCTTCGGTCTCGACCACAATATTCGTCTGGAGAAGCTCAAGCGCCCCCGGAACCGTCAGGTCGATAACGGCCGAGGTCGCGGCGTTCACCACCTTCAGCACACCGCCGGACAGCACATCGTTGTCACGCCCGCCGTCCACTATGTCATCGCCGAACCCGCCGCTGATGATATCCTTGCCATACTGGCCATAGAACACATCGTTTCCGGCAGCACCGACGATAATATCGTCACCATCCATCCGCATCAGATAACCGAGATCGGCCGTTTCGCCCTCGGCACCCCAGCCGTAGGCGGTGTTGTTGCCGTTGCCAAAGACCATCAGGTCCTCGCCGGCGCCACCTTCGACAAAAACCGTTCCCGCGGTTGCGGTAATCTGATCATCCCCGCCACCGGACATGACCGTAACATTGCCGGAGGCCGCATTTCCGGCCACCGTGATCAGGTCGTCCCCGTTACCGGTCAGAATGATCTGGTTACCTGCACCAACCGAGATTATCTCGTCATCGCCCTGCGCATTCAACTGCGTGCCCGATGTGAAACCGCTCATCAGTCCGGCCAGATTCACCTTGCCGTTGCCGGTATCGTAATAGGCCGGACGCGCAGCGTTGACAGTGCCGTCGCGGTTGATACCCAGAAGTTCGAGCACCCGCGCCTCGGTCACGTTTCCTTGCGCAAATTCGGTCAGGAACAGATCCCGCATTCCGAAATCGTCACCGGAAATCACCACGGTATTGCCGCCGGTGATGTTGACAGTATCGGCGCCACCCTCGGCGAACACCACATAGGTTGCCCCCGGGCTTCCGTTTGCGGTGATGGTATCGTTACCCTCGCCCGCAAAGACCACGTGCAGACCGCTGGAAGGCAGCCGAACAGTATCGGTGCCGGTACCGGTATAGGTAATCGTCGGGGAATACGCACTGCTCAAGCTTGTAAGGTCGATAACATTGTCACCATTGCCTGCCGGAATAATGACCGAGCCGGAACCGGTAAGGCTGGCCGGAAGCAGGGACTGGCCATCGCTGCTGAACGCCACAGAATTGCCTGTAATAACAACCGTATCGTCGCCATCGGTGGAAATGGTGCTCATATTGCCACCCGCACCGGCGCCGATGTTCAGGATCTGGGTGCCACCGGCCAGATCGGTGGAAATTTTCGGCGGAATGGCAAACCCGCCGAAGCTGGTGCTTACATCGATATTGAATACCGTGGTGCTCCATTTCAAATCCGGCAACGGCCACGGCAGGTTGATACCGAACCAGACACTAAGATAGGCATGGAACCCTGCCTCGCCCTCGAAAATGTATCCGAGGAAGTCGATCGGGTCGCCGCTGCCGACGCCGGCCTCGACCAAAGCAATCAGTTCGGGAATACGGAGCTTTCCGTCCGCATTCGGATCATTGAAATTAAGCGAGAAATACCCGCCCAGCGAACTGCTCAGGCCCGCGATCCCCAAGTTCAGGTCGAAATATCCGTTTACGTTGACATAAATCAGCGACCCCGGCTCACTGTTGATGAACACCCCGTCGAGCAGGCGAACCGGATCATAGGTATTCATGAAATTGACGATGCCGCTCAGGTCGTAGCCAACCTCGAAGCCGGCGCGCAGTTCCAGGTCGATACCGGCGCGGAACACGCTGGAGATAGCGCCGGAAACCCAGCCCGGCGCCCCGATTGCGCTCACGATCTGTTGCACCGGATCAATCGAGAAATCGGCGTCGAACAGCGTGAATTTCGCTGTCACCAGATCCACCTGATCGAACTTGCCAAGCAACAGGTTGAGCGCCATGAACGGGTCGGTCAGCAACGGAATGCCAATCTCCAGCCCCGTGCCCGAGAAAGTCCCGTCAATCACGGTCGCACCGGACGCATCCCGCTGCGCATCGCCGCTGGACAGGCTGGTCAGCGAGGCGCTGCCATTGGAAACACCCCCCATGGAACCCGAGAAATCGAAATCCCCGAAATTGATGATGCCGTTATTCGTGGCCAGTTGGTCCATATAATCAACCAGCTGCGCGATTGTGTCCACCAGCCCGAAAATCGGGAACGCGGCCGTCAGCGCCTGTTTGGCATAAAGCATCGGCGGCGTGTTGAGCCAGTCGAACAGTGTCGTCAGCGGGCCGAGAATAGGCTCGATCGGATCGATAATCGGTTTGAGCAGGGTCTCGTAAAGCGTTGTCGCATCAACGCTGACATTCATGAAACCGAGCGAAGACAGCTGGAAGGTGCTGTCAACGGACGCATCGAAGCTGCCCGAGAACACAAACTCGGTCGTCACGTTCGGGATGATGGCCACGCCACCGATCAACAACTCGTTTCCGGTTGTCGGATCGGTAATCATCGCGCGCAGCCCGATGTTCACATCGGCCGAGGCTACAAAATTGAACGAAATCAACTGGCTCTGGTCGATCTGCGGCACATAGACAGTGTTTTCGAACGTCGCGCCGCCATAAAGCGTGATACCGCTGTAATCGCGGCCCAGATCGGTGCCTGCCGTGCCGAACAGATCGGCGCCCAGCGAAGCGGTGACTTCGGCAACACCGCCATTGGCCGGGTCGACTGTCGCCTCCAGCCCCAGCACACCGAGCACATTCATCGAACCGGTGAAATCGTTGGCATCGACCAGCAAATCAATGGAAATTTCCTGCTCGTCGGTATCGTTCAGCAGGAAGAACCCGTTCTTGTCGATCCCGAACCCGAGGTTGATGGTATAATCCGCCACCAGTTCGATCGCACTGCCCTGATCGACACCGATGTCCAGCCCCGGAACGCCGAAATCGAAGTCGATATCCAGCTTTTCGCGGAACAGCTCGCCATTGAACGAGATCGCGCCATACAAGTAGCTGTCGCTCAGGGTAGTTGCGGTAAACAGATCCGCCTGGATCAATTGCTGGCCGGTTGTGCCGAGGAAATCGTTCAGCAGGTCGTTGAGGAACCCGTTGATGATATCCACCGTTGTCGGCAGGTTGCCATTGGCATCCGGCGTCTCGGCAAAGGCCAGTGCGGGTTCGATGAAATCATAGCGGAAGGTATCGAAGAAACTGATCCCCGTCGCCAGCGAATCCCCGATCAGCGGCAGGTTGATATCCGCCAGATAGTCGTCATAAAGCCCCTGAATGGTCTTCATGATCATGTCCAGACCGCCCAGCACCGCCCGCGGATCATTCAGGAAGTCCAGCACATTGAAATTGGCAAAGAAATCGGTGAAGTCCGGCAGGTCCAGACTGAAATTCCGGTAAGACGGCGGCGTATCGAGGTCCAGACTGCCATCGAGGAACAACTGCACCAGATCACCGTCGAAGAACCCGCCGGGATTGTTGATATCGAAACCGGACAGGTCGCCGGGCGTTGGTGTTTTCAGCAACCACGATTCATAGGTCAGCCCGTCCGTCAAAGGATTGAGCAGACCGGCCCCGCCGCTGAACGGCAGGTCGATAACCACCGCGATATCGGCGTCAAGACTGAACAGATCCAGATAGCTCAGCGCCGGATCATCCCCGATATCCGCCAGATGCGACAGATCGTATTTTCCGTCCGTGGTTCCGTCGATGTCGTTGACCGTCAGCGAAATATACCCCGGATCACCGTTTCCTGTGCTTGCCCCGATATAGGCGCTTCCGTCAACGACCGAAGCCTCCAGCGGACCGAGAGACAACGTCAGGTTCAGACCACCGGGCGCACCGACGGTAATCTCGCCACGAATTTCGGTCGCGTTTGTGTCCATGTAGACCACAGGCCGCCCGAGCGTCGGAGAGTCGTAGATCGGCTTGGAAACAGCCGCACCATTGAATACAATATCGGGCTGGAACCCGAGCAGGCGCGCGGCGTTGGCCTGTCCCAGTTCCTCCAGCTGGAACTCGACATCATGCGAAACATCCTCGCCCAGAACCGAGAACGCAACCGGATCGTATCCGTTCACTGCGGCGAAATTGGTGCCGTGCAACTCGATCTGTGCGCCACCGTCCGAGAAGCGCAACAACTGCGAAAGCGCAATGGTCGAACCCGGCAAGGCTGTCGGAGAAATCGCCGAGCGGCTGACATCCAGCCCGCTCAGTTCCAGATTGAGGGCCGCCACAAAATCCGCCTTCGTCGTGCGCGCGGCGTCGGCATCGAGCGCAACCGTAATCGGCGCAGCATCCCCGATAACTACATCGAAAGTCACGGCCGACGTGAAATCGCTGAACCCGGCCAGCAGATCGATGGCGCCGAAAGGATCAACCGACGTATCGGCATCGACGGACGCCGCCCCGAACAGCGCCAGCACACCTGTATCATCCGTCAGGTCGGCATTGGAATCGGCAATCGTCAGCTCGCCCGTCGTCAGATTGTAGCTGGCCGTAACATTGGCCCCGATATCCGCCGCCAGTTGCGCGTTGATCAGGTCGATTGCATCCTGAAGGGTGGATGCCCCGTCCAGATCGACATTGACCATCTGGCTGGAGCCGGTGGTGACATCGGTCCACTTGATCCGCAGATCATCCTGCCCCGGCCCGTTGAGCGTAACGCCGAACACCGTCGCCAGATCGCCAAGCTGGGTATTCAGCCCTGCGATATTGTTCAGCTGCAGGTTCATGGTGCTGAGGTCGATACCGAAAGAGAAGTTGAAGAACAGGTCCGGATCGAAAATCAGCTCTCCGTCCCCGCTGGCATCGACAAATCCGGTCAGGAACTGCGCCAGATCAGGCCCGATCAGCCCGTCCAGTTGCGCCCCGAGCAAGTTTGCCAGATCGAAATTGAACGGCAGTGTGGCCTCCCAGTCGGTCAGGAAGTCCAGGTTGAGATCGAAATTCAGGATATTCAGATTGGCATCCCAATCCAGCGTCACCGTATTCAGACCAAAGATATTCTCGAGGAATCCCTTGATCGTTGTCAGGCCGAAATCCGGATCAAGTCGCAAATCCCGCAGCGCATCGAGGAAGTCGGACGAGAAATCCAGCGCATCGAGCAGCGAGAAATTCATCAGCGGAATTTCGACATCGAAGAACCCGAACTGGTCGGCAAACATCTCTCCGACCGACACCAGAAGATCGCCAATTCCGGCGAGTGCATCGAAAATATCGCCGGTCTGCAGGTCGAACAGCCCGTCCAGTCCGGGGGCCTCGATATTAACCGCGAACTCTTCGAGAATATCGAAAATATTGCCGATCGAGAAATCGATGGCGTCGATCTGGATTCCGGCGCCCAGCCCGACCGCGCCCACATCCAGCGCCACATCGCCCAGACTGACATAAAGGAAGCTCAACGCCTCGTCCGTGCCAAGCGTATAGTTGGCCGCATCGGCTATGATCTGCAACTCGCCGACGTTGGCCGCCTTGCTGCCGCCGCTGTTGAGTGCCACGCCGCTGGTATCGGTCAGGATGCCGCCGACCAGATCCATACGGCCCAGCATATCGGTCACATCCGTTCCCGAACCCAATGTGCCGCCAACGAAA
>JALSHL010000250.1 GCA_026982255.1 Paracoccaceae bacterium
ACGATCGGTCAGGGTGTTACGGGTATGTCGACATTGGCGGCCGGATCGCTGATCACCTTCACGTTTATCGTGCTGGGTGGTATTGGCGGCATGAAGTATATGGAATACCAGCTGATGAAAGAGGTTTAAACCTCTTCAACCGCTGAATCGAAAGCCCCCGCCCCGGATCGGAGCGGGGGCTTTTTTTATTCGTCCTCGTCGCTGTCCTGTTCGCTGCGCAATTGCGTGGCAACGTTGAGCGCGATGGATTTGTATATCTTGGCGTGCGGCCCGTCCGGCTCGGCCGCTACGGTCGGGGTGCCGCTGTCGGAATGTTCGCGGATATCCATGTGCAACGGGATCGCGCCAAGGAAGGTCACGCCGAGCTTGATCGCCTCGTCCCGCGCGCCGCCGTGCCCGAAGATATCCGAGGTTTCGCCGCAATGCGGGCAGATAAAGCTGCTCATGTTTTCGATAATGCCGAGGATCGGCACGTCCACGTTTTCGAACATCTTCAGGCCTTTGCGGGCGTCGATCAGCGCCAGATCCTGCGGGGTGGAGACGATTACCGCACCGGCCAGCGGCACCTGCTGTGCCATGGTAAGCTGCGCGTCGCCGGTGCCCGGCGGCATGTCGAGGACCAGAACATCGAGCGTGCCCCAGTTTACTTCGCGCACCATCTGCATCAGGGCCGACATGATCATCGGGCCGCGCCAGATGACGGGGTTGTCCTCTTCCATCAGGAAGCCCATGGACATAACCTTGATGCCGTGACCTTCCATCGGGTTGATTTTCTCGTCCACGATATCGGGGCGCCCGTCAATTCCCATCAGGCGCGGCATGGAGGGGCCGTAGATATCGGCATCCAGAAGGCCGACCCGCAAGCCGAGCGAGGAAAGTGCCAGTGCAAGGTTTGCCGCGGTGGTCGATTTGCCGACACCGCCTTTGCCCGAGGCAACAGCGAGGATAGCGCCAACGCCGGGAATACCGCCTGCGGCGGGGCGCATGTCGGGGCCGACCGGACGCGAGGTCTGTAGCTGCGGCGGCTGTTCTGCCGGTGCGGGGGCATCCACCTCGGCAGTCAGAACCACCAGCGCGCTTTCGATTCCGTCCAGATTTTCGACCCGTTTCTGCGCTTCGTCGCGCAGCGGATCGAAGTTGCCGCGGAAGGCATCCGGCACAGTGATCGAGAATATAACCTTGCCGTTGTCCTCGGTAATTTCGGATACCAGACCGAGGGACACGAGGTCTCCGTCAAGTCCGGGAACGGCGATCTGGGACAGTTCGCCCATTATGCGGTCGGTGATTGTGTCAGCCATGGTCTTCCCTTTTTATTTCCCGCGCGGTTGCGGGCTTGATTGTTTAATGCGTATATTAGAATGGTGTCATATAAGTTTGCAAGGTCTTAATTTTAAGGCTTCTGCTGCATTCCGGATTTACGGCTGTCGGCAGATTCGCGCCTACAAAAAGGGCGGCTGCCTTATTTTTGCCGGAAGTTGTCCTATATTGGGGCCTTAGTATCGCGTAATCCAGTTCGAAAAATTGGAACCGGAACCGAGGGCAGGCCAAGCGCAATCCTCTGTTGAATTGAGAAGGTAGACACCGATGACACTCCGTTCGGGGAATGTGGCGGGGTCCGTTGTGGCCCTTTTGCTGATTGTTGTTCTGGGTATTGGCAGCGTGACAGCCGCTCTGGCCAATGATGCGGCAACTCGGGCTGTGCAATCGAC
>JALSHL010000251.1 GCA_026982255.1 Paracoccaceae bacterium
ATGGTGCTGCCGGGGAGATTTGAACTCCCGGCCTCTCCCTTACCAAGGGAGTGCTCTACCCCTGAGCTACGGCAGCGTCTGGCGGGCTTTTTATCCGAATCTTTGGCGAGTGCAAGTGCAATCTGGACCATTCGGTGCATGTTGTTATAGAGAATGCAGCATGACCGATAAAACACCGTCGAAAAACAGCACAGACGATGCGAAAAAAACGCCTGCGGAACTGCGCGAGGAACGCCTGCGCGAGGCTTTGCGCGCGAATCTGCGCCGACGCAAGGCGCAGGGGCGGGCGCGCAAGGATACCGGCCCGAAAGCCGAGTGACATCCCCGTGCGCTTTGCGTAAAAGACGACATACAGACATACAAGGGCAGGCAGATGGACAGAATTATCGTAAACGGCGGCACGGCCCTGAACGGAAGCATTCCGATATCGGGGGCCAAGAACGCCTGCCTGACCCTGATGCCCGCCGCGCTGCTGTCGGCGGAGCCGCTGACCCTGACCAACGCGCCGCGCCTGTCGGATATCGCCACCATGACCGAACTGCTGGAATCGCTCGGCTGCGAGGTTGCGGCGTTGCAGGACGGGCGGGTTCTGGTGATTGGCACGGAAAGGATTACCAACCACACGGCGGATTACGACATCGTGCGCAAGATGCGCGCCTCGATTCTGGTGCTCGGCCCGATGCTGGCGCGTGACGGCCATGCGGTCGTATCCCTGCCGGGCGGCTGTGCCATCGGCGCGCGCCCCGTCGATATCCACCTGAGCGGGCTGGAGGCTCTGGGCGCCGAACTGGACCTGCGCGACGGCTATGTGCATGCCAAGGCCCCGAAGGGGCTGGTCGGTGCGACCTACGAATTGCCCTTTGCCTCGGTCGGGGCCACGGAAAACCTGCTGATGGCGGCGACGCTGGCCAAGGGCACGACGATCCTGAAAAACGTCGCGCGGGAGCCGGAGATCGTCGATCTGGCCGATTGCCTGCGCGCCATGGGGGCGCAGATCGAGGGCGACGGCACCCCGACCATCACCGTTCAGGGCGTTGAGCGCCTCGGCGGGGCTACGCATCAGGTGGTGACCGACCGGATCGAGCTGGGCACCTACATGATCGCGCCGGTGATTACCGGCGGGCGGGTTGAATTGCTCGGCGGGCGGCGCGATCTGGTTGTCGCCTTCAGCGAAAAGCTCGAATCCGCCGGCGCGATGATCGAGGAAACCGCCAACAGCCTGATCGTTTCGCGCAGGAACGGCATCAAGCCGGTCGATGTGACCACCGAGGTCCACCCCGGCTTCCCGACCGATCTGCAGGCGCAGATGATGGCGCTGCTGTGTTTTGCCGACGGCACTTCGGTGCTGGAGGAAAAGATTTTCGAGAACCGCTTCATGCACGCGCCCGAACTGATGCGCATGGGCGCGGATATCGAGGTGCACGGCGGCACGGCCACGGTGCGCGGGGTGCAATCGCTCAAGGGTGCGCCGGTGATGGCGACGGACCTGCGCGCCTCGATCAGCCTGATACTGGCGGGGATGGCGGCCGAGGGGGAAACCGTGGTCAGCCGCGTTTACCATCTCGACCGCGGCTATGAACATGTGGTGCGCAAGCTGTCGGCTTGCGGCGCGAAAATCGAACGAATTCCGGAGTAGAAAATGGCAGATGCAAGATTCGAGGACGGCGCCGAACAGCCCCTGCGCCTGCGCGCCGAA
>JALSHL010000252.1 GCA_026982255.1 Paracoccaceae bacterium
CATAACAAGGCCCCATGAAAAATTTTACCGCTGCCTTTTCCGTCCACCTGCTCACCGCCTCCGGCGCCGCCCTCGCCCTGTTTGCCATGCTCGAAGCGGGGAACCGGAACTGGTCGCTAATGTTCCTTTGGCTGATCGCCGCGCTCGTCGTGGACGGTATCGACGGCCCGCTGGCGCGGCGCTATCAGGTCCGCAAATACGCCGCCCACTGGGACGGGGTGCTGCTCGATCTGATCATCGACTACCTTACCTATGTGTTCATCCCCGCCTACGCCCTGACGCAATCGGGTATCCTGCCGGAATGGGAAGGCTGGATCGCCGCCATCGTCATCACCGTCACCGGCGTGGTCTATTTCGCCGACACCCGTATGAAAACCGCCGACAATTCATTCTCGGGCTTTCCGGGCTGCTGGAACATGGTGGCGCTGGTGCTGTTTGCGCTCGCCCCCGCCCATTGGGTCAGCCTGACGATCATCGGAGCGCTGGCGCTGGCGCAATTCTTCGGGCTGAAATTCATCCACCCCGTGCGTACGATCCGCTGGCGGCCGGTGTCGCTGGCGATGATGCTGCTCTGGACCGGCGCGGCCTTCGTTGTCGGCTGGCAGAACTTCGAGGCAAGCCCCCTACCGCAAGCGGCGTTGCTGTTCAGCAGCCTCTACCTGCTTTTTGCCGGAATCGCACAACAACTCCTGCCCGTTTCAACGAAACCCTGACTTTCGCCACTCCTGCCCGCGTGACGCATGGTTTACAGGAACTCCGGCAGGCTCCCCTCTTCGGCGGCAACGCAGAGCCAGTCGAACAGGAATTCCCCGACGGAGCGGAAGCAGACCACCTCGAAGGTTTCCGCGTCGGTCATCCAGAAGGCCGCTGCCAGCTGGCCGATGCGGGTGCGGCGCAGGTCGCCGATCCCGAAAGCCTGCGGAGACAGGTCCACCGGCGCACCTTTGGCAAGAACCTCTCGGGCGCCGGTGCCGTGCAAGCGGAACATGGCGCGGGCGTCGGAGACGTTGGCGGCCATGTGGTGCTTGTTGGCGAGCGCGGCCGACAGGTCGGCGACAACGGCATCCGCGCGGGCGTAATCGACCAGCAGCAGCAATTCGTCGGGGGACATCCACGCGACCTGCCCCGTGTCGCCAAAGGTGATGCGGCGCACATCGGGCATGTCGGCTCCGGTGGCGGATGTGACGGCAGCACGCAAAGCCGCGTCGGCAAGGTCGCCGCGCAGGGAGATCATGCCCTGCAACCCGGCCTCGGTGATTTCGATGGCGCCGGTGAACCGTGCGCCGCCCAGTACGGAAATGGCCTCAGACATTCTGGCGCTCCCCTTCCTTGTCATAGAAAACCGGATCGACGACCGTGGCACGGATCACCTTGCCCTCACACGGGAAGGTCAGGACCTCGCCCATGCGTCCCGCACCGCCCTTGATCAGCGCCATGGCAATCGAATGCCCCAACGTGGGCGAGAAATAGGTCGAGGTCACGTGGCCGATCATGTTTTCCTGCCCGTAGCGGTTCTTGCCGCCCTCCACCGCATGCGCGCCGTCCGGCAGCACGTCGGCCGGGTTTTCGGTCAGCAGGCCGACCAGTTGTTTGCGGTCGTCCCGTTGCAGGAACGGGCGTTCCATGGCGCGTTTGCCGATAAAGTCGGTCTTTTTCTTCGACACGGCCCAGCCGAGGTTCAGGTCCTGCGGGATGACGGTGCCGTCGGTCTCGTCCCCGATCATGATGAAACCCTTTTCGGCGCGCATGACGTGCAGGGCCTCGGTGCCGTAGGGCATGATGCCGAATTCCGCGCCCGCTGCGGCGATTTTGTCCCAGAAGGCCTGCCCCTGAGCGGCCGGAACGGCGATTTCGTAGGACAGCTCGCCGGAGAAAGAGATGCGGAAAGCCCGCGCCTTGATACCGGCCAGCGTGCCTTCGGCAAAGCCCATGAAAGGCAGCGCGTCGGAGGATACATCCATGCCGCCGAGAGCCTCCAGCACCTTGCGGGCCTTCGGGCCGACCACGGCGATCTGGGCGTATTGTTCGGTGAGGTTGGCGGTGTAGACCTTGAAATCCCACCACTCGGTTTGCAGCCATTCCTCCATCCACGCATGCACACGGTCGGAGCCGCCCGAGGTGGTGTGGCACAGGAATGTGTCCTCGGACAGGCGCGCGACCACGCCATCGTCGAACAGGAAGCCGTTCTCGTTGCACATCAGGCCATAGCGGCATTTGCCCGGTTTCAGGCTGGACATCATGTTGGTGTAGATCAGGTCGAGGAATTTCGCCGCGTCCGGCCCCTTGACCAGAATTTTCCCCAGTGTCGAGGCGTCGAGCATGGAAACGCCGCCGCGCGTGTTCAGGATCTCTCGCGTTACCGCCTGCTGCACGGTTTCGTCGTCGCGGAGGTAGGTATAGGGGCGGCGCCAGTCGGCGACCGGCTCCCACACCGCGCCGTTGCTGTCGTGCCAGGCATCCATCGGGGATTTGCGGGTCGGTTTGAACAGCTTGCCGCGTGCCTCGCCAGCGATGGCGCCCAGCGAGATCGGGGTGTAGGGCGGTCGGAAGGTGGTAGTGCCGACCTGCGGGATCGGGGCATTGAGCGCATCGGCCAGCACCGCCAGACCGTTGACGTTGGACAGCTTGCCCTGATCCGTGGCCATGCCGATGGTGGTGTAGCGTTTGGTGTGTTCGACGCTTTCGTAGCCTTCCTGCGCCGCGAGGCGGATGTCCGAAACCTTCACGTCGTTCTGGAAATCCAGCCAGCTTTTGGCGCGCAGTTTGTAGGGCGCCTTGGCGGGCATGGACCAGACGGGTTGCATCGGTTCCTCGGTCGGCGCGGTGGCCATGGGGGGCGTGTCGGGGACGGGGGCGAAGCCTGTTTCTTCGACAGCCTGTCGCGCGGCCTGAACGGCGTTTTGCAGGGCAGCAGTGGCGTGGAGTTCGCCGGAGGCCGTGCCGGCACTCAGCACGAAACCGAGGCCATCATCACCGAGCGGCGGGCGCGTGGGATCGGGCGCGAACATCGCGTTGTCGGCGTTCCAGTCCAGTTTGCCGCCGCAGTGGGACCACAGGTGGACAACGGGGGACCAGCCGCCGGACATGGCGACAATATCGCAGGGGATGGTCTCCAGCACCGTGCCTGTGTCGGCCTGGTCACAAATCCCGACGGCCTTAACGGTTTTGTAACCTTTGACCGTTGCAATGCCCTTGCCGGTTTCCACGCGGATGCCCAGCGCGCGAGCCTGTTCAGGCAGGCTTCCGCTGGCCTGTGGGCGGGCGTCGAGGATCAGCGGCACCTCCAGCCCTGCCTGTTTCAGGGTGATCGCGGTGCGATAGGCGTCGTCATTGTTGGTGACAACCACGATGCGCCGCCCCGCCGCAACGCCGTAAAGCGTGGCGTAGTCACGCACGGCCGAGGCCAGCATGACACCGGGCAGGTCGTTGCCGGCAAAGGCCAGCGGACGTTCCAGCGCGCCGGTAGCGGTGAGGATGCGTTTGGCGCGGATACGCCACAGACGGTGGCGCGGGCCAGCCGTTTCGGGGGCATGGTCAGTCAGGCGCTCGTAGCCCATGGCGTAACTGTGGTCGAACACGCCGGAGCCCATCATGCGGGTGCGGATGGTGACATTTTCCATTGTCTCCAACTCGGCTTTGGCGGCTTCAATCCAGTCGACAGCCGCCTGCCCGTCGATCTCCACCCCGTCCACCAGCGCACGACCGCCAAGGTGCGGGGTCTGTTCCATCAGCAGGACTTTGGCCCCTGCCCGTCCGGCCTCCAGCGCGGCGGCGATACCGGCCATGCCGCCGCCGACAATCAGGATATCGACATAGGCGTAAAAATATTCGTAATGGTCGGCGTCGGGATCCGTCGGCACCGCGCCGAGGCCTGCGGATTGCCGGATCACCGGCTCGAACAGGTGTTTCCACGCCCAGCGCGGCTTCATGAAGGTTTTGTAGTAGAAACCGGCGGGGAAGAAACGCGGCAGCCTGTTATTGATCGCGCCGATGTCGAAATCCAGCGTCGGCCAGTGGTTTTGCGAACGCGCCATCAGGCCGTCGAAAACTTCGGTTGTTGTAGTGCGCTGGTTCGGCTCGAAACGCGCGCCCTCGCCCATGTTGACCAGCGCGTTGGGTTCCTCGGCCCCCGAAGCCATGATCCCGCGCGGGCGGTGGTATTTGAAGGAACGGCCGACCAGTTTCTGCCCGTTGGCCAAAAGGGCCGAGGCCAGCGTGTCCCCCGCCTGCGCCGTGTAGCGCTGGCCGTTGAAGGTGAACGAACGGGTTTCGGAGAGGTCGATCAGCAGACCGCCAGAGGCAAGACGGGTCATTTGAAGCCCTCCCAACCGGGTCGGCGCGCCTTGATCGCCGCAACGATATCGGCAGGCGGCTCGGTGGTCCGGGCACTGTAGGTGCCGAAAACCTCCAGCGTGGCGGTGCAGCGGGCGGCGTGGAACCATTTACCGCAGCCGAAAGCATGGCGCCAGCGCTCGAAATGCACGCCGCGCGGGTTTTTGCGCCCGAACAGGTAGTCGGTGAAATCCCGGTCATCCGACCCGGGGCCGAAGCGCTTCAGATGCGCCTCGCCACCCGCCGCAAATTCGGTTTCCTCGGCTTCGACACCGCAGGCGGGGCATTTCAGTTTCAGCATCGTATTACCCTCACAATCCATGCACCAGTTCGACCAACATCCGCCCCAGACCCCATTGCAGGGTGCCGATGACGGAATAGATCATTTCGTAGCGATAGGTTTCCTGTTTGACCTCGTTATGCTTCGATTCCAGCATGGAATCGAAGCTCTGGTTTATGCGACGCGCCAGTTCATCCATGCTCATCGGATCGCTGCCCCGTCGCCCTCCATGCTGCATCTGCATGATATAGCGCCAGATCATGCGTAACTGGATTTCCTCCTGATTGTCCCAGAGGCGGCGTTCCTCCTGCGAGGTAAAACGATGTGTCAGGAAAATAGAGACGCCGACGGCCAGCGCTACGGCGCCGATGGCCGGAAACAGTTCCACCCATGCGTTATACATGGCGATCGCGGAAAGCGTTGCCCAGAGGACAATCAGACCGATCAGCAACTCGTGCCGCAACTCGCCTCCGTCTTTCTTGTGCAGGAAACTCATGGCTCGCCCCTTGCGTGAGCCGGAAGATTCAATTTGGAGATATTCCCGACATATGGTAGGCTAGTAGCCACTCGGGCACTGTGTTGTATTCGCCCGGGGTGGGAGTAACTGTTATGAGTGTTGTAGCCAAATTCGAAAGGGTCGATGCACCCTTTCTCGAGAGGGTGCGGGATATGGTCGGGAAAGTTATTTTCGACTACACCGGCATCGTCACTACGGATAGCGTAAATGCTATCATCCTTGCCTTTCTTATTCTGTTCGCAGCGGTGCTTGCGTGGGCTTTCTATCGCCCGCACGAAAGCGTCTACCACTACGACCTGCGCAGGTAGGGAGAGAGCCATCAGTGGGCCACAGCCGCGGCGACGGATTCGTCGATCATGCGGCCCTCTGTAAACCGGTCCAGTGAAAACGGGGCGGCAAGATTGCGCGGCGCCCCGTCGGCCAGTGTTTCGGCCATGGCCCAGCCCGACCCCGGGATGGCCTTGAATCCGCCTGTGCCCCAGCCGGCGTTGATGAATATGCCCTCGACCGGCGTTTTGCCGATGATCGGGGAGCGGTCCCCCGTCATGTCCACAATACCGCCCCATTGCCGAAGCTGTTTCAGGCGCGAGATAATCGGGAATGTCTCGATCAGCGCACGCACGGTTTCCTCGATATGGTGGAAGGAGCCGCGCTGCGTGTAGTTGTTGAACGCATCAGAACCGCCGCCGATTACCAGTTCCCCCTTGTCGGACTGGCTGATGTATCCATGCACGGTGTTGGCCATGACTACGCAGTCCAGCACCGGCTTGATCGGCTCGGAGACCAGCGCCTGCAGGGCCAGCGATTCAATCGGCAGACGAAAACCCGCCATTTCGGCCAGCACGCCGGAGTTTCCGGCAACCACAATCGCCAGTTTTTTGCACTTGATCGCGCCTTGCGAGGTCTGCACACCGGTCACGCGCCCGCCCTCGCGGTCGATCCCCGTGACCTCGCATTTCTGGATAATATCGACACCGCGTTGCGAGGCGCCGCGCGCATAGCCCCAGGCCACCGCATCGTGGCGCGCCGTGCCACCGCGCGCCTGCCACAGACCGCCAAGGACCGGATAGCGGGGACCTGCTGTCTCGATAATCGGGATGATCTCCTTGACCTGCTGCGGCGTCACCATTTCCGAGGCGATCCCCGCCAGCCGGTTGGCATGGGCCGTGCGTTTCCACGCGCGCAGCTCGTGTTCGGTCTGCGCCAGCATCATCACGCCACGCGGGCTGAACATGATATTGTAGTTCAGGTCCTGCGACAGATCCTCGTAAAGCGAGCGCGACAGTTCGAATATCGCTGCCGATTCGTCCTGAAGGTAGTTCGAACGGATGATAGTGGTATTGCGCCCCGTGTTGCCGCCGCCAAGCCACCCTTTTTCCAGCACCGCAACATTGGTGATGCCGTGGTTTTTCGCCAGATAATAGGCCGTCGCCAGGCCGTGGCCGCCGGCTCCGATGATCACCACGTCATATTCCGCCTTGGGTGCGGGTGAACGCCAGGCGCGTTCCCAGCCGCTGTGATAGCGCAGAGCTTCGCGGGCAATGGCAAAGGCGGAGTAGCGTTTCATTCGTCATGGCCTCCGTTGGGCGGACACAGGGGTGCGACCGATTTACCGGCTTCAGGACCGGCATGCAGCAAAAAACCCTGCGCGCCCGTCCTTTTTCCGTCATCTCGATGCTAGTTCACGACATTATCATATCACAATCCCCCCTGCGCGTTTTTCGGCCATTGCATGCGGGGAAACTGGCAGGGTATTGTCGCGCCGGAAACCAAACGGGAAATACACATGCTCTTCTGGATTATCGCCTTTTCAATCGCCCTGGTCGCCATGGCCTGGGTGGTATTTCCGCTTCTGCGGCAAAAAACATCCGCCACCACACGTTCAGCCTATGATATCCAGATATATAAGGATCAACTGAAAGAAGTTGAAACGGATCTGGCCCGCGGCACCCTGACCGAAGAGGAAGCCAAAGCCAGCCGGATCGAAGTATCCCGCCGTCTATTGGCTGCAGATGCTGCGCTAGCGGCGGAACATGCATCCGGAAACGCGCCGAAAAACGCCTCGCGCATTCTGGCAGCTCTGGTTGTGCTGGTCGGGATCGGTGGTGCTGCGGTTCTGTATGCCGACCTCGGGGTGCCGGGCCTGCGGGACCAGCCGCTGCAACAGCGTCTGGCCGAGCGTCCGACACAGGAAGAGGCCGAAACCGCTGCGTTGCAAGCCAGTGGCGCCGTGGACAACCTGCCAGAAATAAACCAGCCCGACCCGCGTCATGTGGAACTGGTTGCACAGCTGGAAGAAGTTCTCAAGGATCGCCCGGATGACGTATTCGGCTACCGGATGCTGGCTGACAATCTGGCGCAACTGGGCCGGTTTGTCGACGCACGCAAGGCCCAATCGACAGTCATGCGCATTCTGGGCGACGATGCAACGGCCGACGACTGGTCAGCCTATGCGGAAATCATGATCGTGGCTGCGGACTATTATGTATCGCCCGAGGCCGAGAATGCGCTGACCAAGGCGCTCAATCTGGACAAGACCGACCCGCGTGCGCGGTACTATGCCGGCATCGCCATGCTGCAACGTGGACAGCCGGAACGCACTTACCAGATATGGAACGATCTGCTGCAGGAAGGTCCGGCCGATGCGCCCTGGATGCCGATCATCGAAAGCCAGATCGCTGCCGTGGCGGCCGAGGCCGGCATAGCCCCTGCTGCCATGACACGCGGCCCCACTGCGGCTGACGTGCAGGCGGCTGGCGAAATGACCGAGGAAGAACGCAACTCCTTCATCCAGTCCATGGTCCAGCGCCTGTCAGACCGGCTGGCAAACGAAGGCGGCTCCGCTCAGGAGTGGGCACAGCTTATAACCGCCCTCGGCAATCTTGGTGAAACCGACCGTGCAGCCGCCATCTGGCAGGAGGCACAAGGCACCTTTGCGGAAGATGCCGCCGGACTGGCGATCGTTACCGAAGCCGCCCGCGGTGTCGGCCTTGTGGACTGATGGGCGGTAATATCCATGAAACCGTCGAAGGGTTTGCACCGGCGCTGAAGCCGATGCGCGCCCTGATGGGGCTGGATCTGGGCACCAAGACTATTGGCGTTGCCGTGTCCGATACGTTCCGGCGGGTGGCAACGCCACTCGAAACCGTCAAACGCAAGAAGTTCGGCGTTGACGCTGCATATCTGCTGGAAATCATCTCGGCGCGCGGGATTGCCGGTGTGGTGCTGGGTCTGCCGCGCAATATGGACGGTTCCGAAGGACCGCGGGCACAATCAACACGTGCCTTTGCCCGCAACTTCGCCCGCCTGACAAACATCCCGGTCACCTTCTGGGACGAGCGCCTGTCAACCGTCGCGGCCGAGCGTGCCTTGCTGGAAGCGGATACCTCGCGAAAACGTCGCGCCGAGGTTATTGACCATGTCGCGGCCGGCTATATTCTGCAGGGTGCGCTCGACCGGCTGACTGTGCTGGAGCATGAAAATGGATGAGGTATGGAAACGCGATGAAATCGATTCACCCTGCATCAAACTTTGCGTTTTACATTCTGTCGAAGGTATTTGCGTCGGGTGTTTTCGCACTGCGGACGAGATCGCCGCATGGTCCACCATGACTCCGGAAATGCGTAAAGCCCTTATGGAATCGCTGCCGGAACGCGCCGGCCGACTAAAGAAACGCCGTGGCGGCCGTCGCAAAGAACATAAATGCTAAGTTCTCGAATCTATAAATTTTTTCATAACCGGAGGTTGAATTGCGGTTCGACACTGGGTAGCATCAGCGCTTGTTCATGGTTTTCTGGTGCTTACAGTCCGAATATTGGGAAAATCGAACGATGCAAATCTGGGCGCTCATTCTTATAGTATATCTGGCCGGCGCCTTTCTGCTGCGGGACAATTTTTCGGAAATGGTATTCAGCACCGAAAGCGGCTGGTGGCTCAGCCTGCTGGCCTTCGGGCTGATCGGTACTGCTTTTGCCGGTGTCATCCGCAACCTTCTGGGTTTTTTATCGGAGGACAAACACCGGATACTCCACGGAATGATTGCCCTCGCCTGCATTGCCGGAATCGAATACCTGAGCGCCGAATATAACCGCAACCTCGCGCCCCCCGCACCGGAAACCGCTGCGCTGGCCCTGACCCGTGGCGAAACATCACTACAACGATCCTGGGACGGACACTTCCGCGCCATCGCCCGGATAGAGGGGGCCGATGTCGGCGTTCTGATCGACACGGGCGCTTCGCTGGTGCTGCTGCGCAACGATGATGCGCAACGTATGGGACTCGATATGAAGGCGCTGGATTTCTCGACACCACTGACCACGGCCAATGGCAAGTCCTTCGTGGCCCCGATCACCATCGATACGCTGACCATTGGTGATGTCACCGTGCATGATCTGCGCGCCGCTGTGGCCGAGCCGGGCGCGCTGCATTCCTCGCTGCTCGGGATGAGCTTCATCCAGTCGCTGAGCGAGGCGGTGATCCAGAAGGACCGGATGATCCTGCGCCAGTAACCCTACATCAATGCCTTGCGCAACATGTTCAGGGCCATCAGCATGATGAAGGCGGCGAACACCCGTTTCAGCGGCTTCGGATCCATCGCATGGGCGACCTTTACACCGAGCGGGGCGGTCAGCAGCGTCATGGAAATCACGATGACGAAAGCCGGCAGGTTGACCAGCCCGAAGGTGAGCGGCGGTTTGCCCTCGACTCCCCAGCCCGATAGCAGAAAACCCAGCACCGAAGGCACGGCGATGATCACGCCGAAACCGGCGGCGGTCGCAACGGCTCGGTGGATCGGGCGGCCATAGAGGGTCATCATCGGCACACCGAAGCTGCCACCGCCGATGCCCATCAAAACCGACAGGAAACCCAGAACCGGCGCGGCAATGGCGCGGGCAATGCCGCCGGGCATGTGGTCGCCCAAACGCCAGCTCTGCTTGCCGAATGCGAGGTAGAGACCAACGATCACGCCGAGAACGCCGAACACGATCATCAGGCTCTCGGATTTCATGCCGCGCGCGATAAGCACGCCTATTACCGCGCCGATGGCGATACCCGGTGCCCAGCCGCGCAGGATATCCCAGTCCACCGCCCCCTTTTTGTTGTGACTCAATACCGACCGGACCGAGGTAAACACAATCGTCGCCAGCGAAGTCGCCACGCAAATCTGCATCAGCATCACGGAATCATATCCCAGCGAGGCAAAGGTATAGTAAAACGCCGGCACCAGAACGATGCCGCCGCCAACCCCGAGCAGCCCCGCGATGACGCCTGCAATGGCACCGATAGCCAGCAGCAACGCCAGCATCGGCAACAATTGTGACAGTTCCAGACCATACATTCAGGCGTCCTCTCTTTGTTGAATTTCGGCCAATGCCGCCAGCACCAGTTCCGTCCCCGCGCCGTCCTTGTGCGCCCCCTCGGACAGCACCCGCCGCCATTTACGCGCACCGGGGCGACCGGCAAAGGCGCCGAGCATGTGGCGGGTAATCTGGTTGAGGCGCGTGCCTCTGGCCAGTTCCGTTTCGATGTATGGCAGCATCGCCAGCACTGCCTGTTCGGCTGTAACATCCGTTCCGGCCCCGAAAATCCGGCGGTCGGCCTGCGACAGGATCGCCGCCGGTTCGTGATAGGCCGAACGCCCGATCATGACTCCGTCGACACCCGCCGCAAGGTGGGTTTCCGCCTGTTCCAGCGAGGCGATTCCGCCGTTAATGCAAATCTCCAGCCCCGGAAACAGGCGCTTCATGGCATAGACCAGATCGTAGTCGAGCGGCGGCACATCGCGGTTTTCCTTGGGGCTGAGACCCTGCAACCAGGCCTTGCGCGCGTGGATGGTAAAACTGCGGATACCGGCGGCAGAAACGCGGGACAGAAACTCCGGCAGGATTTCCGGCGGCTCCTGATCGTCCACGCCGATGCGGCATTTCACCGTGATCTCCGGCCCGTCCGAGGCACGCACCATGGCGGCGACACAACGTGCGACCAGTGCGGGATCCTCCATCAGCACCGCGCCGAAACTGCCGGATTGCACGCGATCCGAAGGACAGCCGACGTTGAGGTTGATCTCGTCATAGCCGAAATCGCAGGCAATGCGCGTCGCTTCGGCTAGTTGATCGGGATCGGAGCCGCCGAGTTGCAACGCCACGGGATGCTCGTCGGGGTGATAGCCCAGCAGGCGCGCCCGATCGCCGTTGATGACGGCGGGGGCCGTGACCATTTCGGTATACAGCAGGGTGTGACGACTGAACCGCCGATGAAAATACCGGCAATGGCGGTCCGTCCAGTCCATCATCGGCGCGACCGAGAGTTTTCGATTGATATGCGTCATGGTCTTTCAGCCTTGCGCCGTGTAATTCCGGTCATAGATAGAACAAACCGCAGGGCTTGGCGAGAGCCGTGTCCGCGAACCTGCACACCGATACAAAGGATTTTCGACATGCCCCATTCCCAACCCGGTATTCTGGCCCCCGTTCCGGCACAGGCGCGCTTCATCGAATTGCGGGCGGTCGCGGGACAGGACCCGGCAGCGGCGTTGAAGCTGCTGGCAAAACGGCCGGTTACCGAAGCGCTTGTGGTCGGGCTTGGTGCCGGTCTGGTGCAGGGGCTGGGGCAGTCACTGGCAGAATTGCACGCCTTTCGCGCCCTGACCGG
>JALSHL010000253.1 GCA_026982255.1 Paracoccaceae bacterium
TCGAGGGGATTCACATACGCAACGCCCGTAGCGGGTTTTCCTATGTCCGCACGGATGGCCGCGAGCAGGAATATGAAACCGGTGCCGCCTGTATCCGGGTGCAGGCAGGCGACAATATCGTCATACGCGACAATGAACTGGAAACCTGCGGAAGCGGGATATTCACCATGTCCCAAGAGTACAACGAGGCGAGCCTGACCCGTAATATACTGATCGAAGGCAACTACCTGCACAACAACGGCGAACCGGGAACAGGTCGTTCGCATGGTGTCTATATCCAGGCAATCGGCGCGACCTACCAGTTCAACCGTTTCGGGCCAAACAACCCCGAATCGCACGGCATGTCCCTGAAAGAACGGGTTGCCGGCTCCATAATCCGCTACAACTGGTTCGATAGCGGTTCTTCCCGCGTGCTGGATCTTGTCGAGGTCGAAGATGCCGCCGCCTGGTATATCGAACAGGCATATCTGGACAGATTCGACGGTGAGGAGCCTGACCCGGAACGGCTGGAAAAAGTGCGGCAAGCTGAGGCCGCATACCGGAACACCTATGTTTACGGGAATTTTTTCCGGCATATCGGCAGCGCCACCGATGCCGGCAACCTGATCCATTACGGCTATGACAACGACCCGCAACTCGCACGTCGCGGCGTCCTGTATTTTTTCAACAACACCCTGATGATGCTCAACGACCGCGAGGACAGCTGGCGCATACGGCTTTCCGATGTCTACCTGTATGACGAAAGCACCGGAACTCCGGCGCAGGAAACGGTCGAAGCATTCAACAATATTTTCTATCTCGCACCCGAAACACCGGGGCAAGAACCGAGCTACCTGTGTATCGGGCGGGAAAGCGGCCTGATAAGGCTGGGCACAAACTGGATTTCCGACGGGTGGCAAACCGAACTGGCGCAATCCGAGTGCTACCCGTATGAAACCAGACCCCGGATAGAAGGCACCGAAAACCTGCGTAGCCAGCCTGCACTGCCCGCACCCGTCGATCCAGTAACGCTCGACCCCCTTCCCGCAACCGGCACACTCGGCTCACCCCAAAAGCTGCCGGAGGCGTTGGCCGCCCATATCCCTGATCTGCAATATGTGCCGCACCTGACAGCCAGACCGCGCGGGCCGGTTGCCATACTGGGCGCACGACAATTCCCGTAGACCTCTCTATTTTCCCGTTTCGTTCGCATTTTAACCATTAAAACCTTGCGGGAATCAGCCCGACCGCGCCATACAGAAGGGGCGGAACGGTCGGACAGCATGTCTGACAAGGAAGAACTCCACCGCCTTTCAGACATCGCTACATATACCGTCGCTATTGGGAGCGAGCACGCAGGGACGCCTGTGTGCGGGGTGCGGGAGGGCTTCTGTGGGGGAGGCCCTCCCGATCGTTAAAACATCACGCGGACCAAAAACAGCGTGATTGACGGGAACCCCAGCAGGATACCAACGCGGATCAGGTCGGAAATCACGAACGGCGCGACGCCCTTGTAGGTGTCGGTGATCGGCACCTCGCGGGCGATGGAGTGGATGATAAACAGGTTCATGCCCACGGGCGGCGTGATCAGCCCGACCTCGACCACGATCAGAGCGATGATACCGAACCAGATCGCGACTTCCTCTTGTGACATACCAAAATCCAGCGCCTGGATGATCGGGAAGAAAATCGGAATGGTCAGCAGGATCATCGACAGCGAATCCATGACGCAACCGAAGATCAGATAGGCGATCAGCATGACGATCATCACCGTCATCGGCGCATAGCCCTGCTCGCCCACCCAGGCCACCAGCGCCTGCGGCGTCTGGGTAAAGGCAAGGAAGGAATTGAACAGTTGCGCGCCGAAAATGATGAAAAAGATCATGCCTGTGGATTTGGCCGTCGAAAGGATCGATTCCAGAAATCCGCGCTTGTCCAGCCCGCCGCTGACAAAACCATACAGACCGGTGCCGACCGCACCCACCGCCGCGCCCTCGGTCGGTGTGAAAATACCGACGTAGATGCCGCCGATCACGGCGATAAAAATGACCACCACCGGCCAGATACGCAGCAGATTGCGGAAGCGCTCGCCATAAGGCACCCGCGCCGCCGTTGTGGCACTGTCGGGCCGCAGCCGCACATAAATCGCCACGGTCACCATATAGCCCAGCGCCGCCAGCACACCCGGGATCATTGCCGCCATGAACATCTTGACGATATTCTGCTCGGTAATAATCGCGTAGATCACCAAAATGACCGAGGGCGGAATCAGGATGCCCAGCGTCCCGCCCGCCGCCAACACGCCGGTGGACAGCGCATCGGAATAGCCGTAGCGCTTCATCTCCGGCAGCGCCACCTTGCCCATGGTGGAGGCCGTCGCCAACGACGATCCGCACACCGCCCCGAACCCCGCACAGGCCCCAACCGCCGCAATCGCCATGCCTCCCTTGCGATGGCCGAGCCAGTCGGCCGCCGCACGGAACAGGTCGCGCGACATGCCCGATTTGGTGGCAAACTCCCCCATCAGCAGAAACATCGGCACGATGGACAGGGAATAGCTGGAAAAGGTCTCGTAAGTCAGGGATTTCATCTGGCTCAACACCGCATTGGGTGAGCCGAGCACAATCCATGTGCCGACAAATCCGGTGATTGCCATGGAAACCCCGATCGGCATGCGCAGGAAAATCGCCCCCAGCATGATGACGAAGGCCAGCATCGACAGGTCGAAACCGCTCATGGCAGCACCTCTTCACGCCCGCGCAGCGTCCAGTTCAGGGCGCGCCAGACTGTATAGGCGCAGACCACCGCGAAAAACGCCGCCCCGACCATGGCGAGCGCATAGCCCCACCAGACCGGCATCCGCAAAATAAACGTGGTTTCGGGGTAGTAGGGCTTGTCGCCCAGCGCCAGCAGGTCGCGCAATGTGTCGGAGCCGAAGGGCATCCGCTCCCCCATCCCCAGCCACAGCCGCCAGGCAATCACGCCCGAGACGACCGCCATCGCCAGATCGCCGAGCATCCCGAGGAAAATCCTGGGGCGCGCCGGAAAGGTGTCGACCAGAATATCCACCGTCACCTGCCCGCGGTTGATCTGGCTCCACGGCAGGAAGCTGAACACGGCCACGGCGGTTGCCAGCTCCACCAGTTCGAAATCGCCGGGGATGGGGCCGAGACCGGCCCAGATCATCGCCCGCCCCGTAATGGAAACCACCGTCATCACCGCTGCCGCGCTCAGCGCTACGCCACCAGCATAGGCCAGCCATTTCGACAGCATTTTCAGCACCCGCCCTACGCGGGCCTCGGCCACTGGTGCAATTCCGTTCATCGCCTGTTCCTAGAGTATCGAGGGCCGGTTATTCAGCCCTTCCACATCCATTCCTGCCAGCTTTTTATAGGCTGCTGCCGTGGCCTCAAGCTCTTTTGCGTCCAGAACCTGCGATATATCGTCAAAACCGTCGGGCGCGCGTTCGGCCACAAGGTCCAGCACCTTGTCTGGCCCGTCACCGCGATTGGCCAGCACCACCGCCGCCGTCACGGGGCGCCGCTCGGCATCGTAGCTTTCCAGCGCCGCCGCCGTCGCCCCCTGTGCCCGCACCTCGCGCGCCAGCACGCGGGCATCCAGTATCGCCTGCGAGGCCCCGTTGGAGCCGATCGGATACATCGGATGCGCCGCATCGCCCAGCAGCGTCATGCGCCCGTGCGTCCAGCGCGGCAGCGGATCACGGTCGATCATCGGGAATTCAAAGATATGTTTCGCCGACTTGATGATCTGCGGCACGTCGAGCCAGTCGAATTCCATACCCTCGAACTGCGGCAGGATATCCCCGATCTTTCCGGGGCGATTCCAGTCCTCGCGCGACCACATATAGTCGGGCGGGAACTGCAAATCGCAGATCCAGTTGATCAGCGAACCGTTTTCGGTATCCGCAATCGGGTAGCAGACGAATTTGCGTTTCTTCTCGCCGATCATCGCCATGGACCGGCCAGTCAGGAACCGCGGCCCTTCGGAAACGCCCCGCCACATGACGATCCCGCCCCAGACCGGCGGCCCCTCGTCGGGGTAAAGGCGCGCGCGGGCGTTGGAATGCAACCCATCGGCGGCAACAAACAACGCCCCGCTTTCAATGGTTTCGATTCCGGTTTCGCGGTCGCGCAGGGTGATGTCGATCCCGCCGGAAGTCCCGGCCCAGCCCGTGACCTCCTGTCCGGTCACAATGGCATCCGGTCCCAACCGCTCCTGCACCTTGCGATACAGCAGCATCTGCAAATGCCCGCGATGGATGGAGAACTGCGGCCAGCGGTAGCCCGCCTTGATCCCGCGCGGCTCGGCCCAGATTTTGCCGCCCTGCGCCGAGGCATAGACCACCTCCTCCGTGCGCAACGCGATTTTGTCGAGGTCGTCTAGCAGCCCGAGTTCGGCCAGCTCGCGCACTGCGTGCGGTTGCAGGTTGATGCCGACGCCGAGGGGTTTTATCTCGGCCACCGATTCAAAAATCCGGCAAGGCACACCGATCTGGTGCAGGCTCAACGCCAGTGACAGCCCGCCAATCCCCGCGCCGGCAATCAGGACAGTCATGTCTTGTAGCCGCCAAGTTCGCAAACAATCCGCCATTCTTCGGACGTCACCGGCTGCACCGACAGGCGCGAGTTGTTGACCAGCACCATATCGGCAAGGCGCGGATCATCCTTGCACTGCTGCAACGTGACGGGACGCGGGAACGGACCGACCGCCTTGATGTCCACACATTCCCAGCGCGGATCGTCGGTGGTGGAGTCGGGATGCGCTTCGGCAATTACCTCTACCACGCCAACGATTTTTTTCTCGTTGACCGAGTGATAGAAAAACCCGAGGTCGCCAACCTTCATCTGCCGCATATTGTTGCGGGCCTGATAGTTGCGCACGCCGTCCCATTCCTCGCCCGCGTCACCCTTGGCGACCTGATCATCCCAGCTCCAGGTGTTCGGTTCGGTTTTGAATAGCCAGTAATTCATGCGTTACTCCTGTTTCAAAGGCCGCGACAGCAGGGCATCCATGGCCTCCGGGACCGAGGTTTTGCCTGCCAGAACAGCGGCAATAACGCGGGTCAACGGCATGTCTATACCGTGTTGCTCCGCCAGATCGCAGGCCGCTTCTGCCGTGGCAATTCCCTCGACCGTCTTGCCGCTTGCCGGCCCCCTGCCAGATCCCAGCGCCAGCCCTCGCGCAAAATTGCGCGACATGGGCGAGGCGCAGGTCAGCGCCAGATCACCAAGACCGGACAGGCCCGAGAACGTCTCGTCCCGCCCGCCCATCGCCACGCCAAGGCGGCGCATCTCGGCAAAGCCGCGGGTCATCAGGGCGGCGCGGGCGCTCTCGCCCAGACCAGCCCCAATGGCGATGCCCGCGCCGATGGCGACAACGTTTTTCAAGGCACCGCCAAGCTGCGCGCCGGTCACGTCAGAGGTCAGATAGAGCCGCATCCGGTCGGTCGAAAGCTGCCGTTGCAACCCCCTACCCAGTATTTCGTCCGCGCAAGCCAGTGTCAGGGCCGTCGGCAGACCCTTGGCAATTTCACTGGCAAAACCGGGACCGGTAAGAACGGCGGTTTGCATGTCGGGCGCATGACGTGCGGCGATGGCGGTTTGCAACTCTCCGCTGTTGCGATCAATGCCCTTGGCGCACAGGACCAGCGGCGCATCGGGCAGGGCTGCGCGATGTTCAGCCAGAAAGGCCGCTGTTTGCTGTGCTGGCACCACCAGCAATGTCACGGCGGCCTGTGCGGGCATTTCCTGCGTCGGCGTGACGCCCTCCGGCAGCGGAAAAACAGGGGATTTCGGGCTGCGCGACCACAGCGCCACATCCTGCCCGCCGCGTGCCAGAACACAGGCGAGCGCGGTGCCGAATGCGCCAGCGCCCAGAATCGCGATCATGCTTTTGCTCCCTTTTTCCCCGACCCTAACATGGGCGCGGCGGATTTATCGAGCGGCCAGCGCGGGCGCGCCACGATTTCCGCCTGCGGATCGAAATCCGGCAGCGCCATTTGTTCCAACCCCGCCCAGGCGATCATCGCCGCGTTGTCAGTGCAAAGAGCCAGCGGCGGGGCCAGAAACCGGAAACCCTGTTCACCGGCCACGGCCTCCAGTTTTTCGCGGATCAGGGTATTCGCCGCCACCCCGCCCGCCACGGCAATCACCGGCGCGGGGGCATTGAAACGTTCCTGAAAGGCCCCGCAGGCGCGGCGGGATTTTTCGGCCAGCACATCCGCCACCGCCAGTTGGAACCCCGCGCACAGGTCGGCGCGGTCCTGCACGGTCAGGCCGGATTTTTCCGCCACGATGCGATCCCGCTCGCGGCGCAGGGCGGTTTTCAGGCCGGAAAACGACATGTCACAACCGGGCCGGTCCAGCAACGGACGCGGGAATTTGAACCGCTGCGGGTCGCCATCCAGCGCCGCGCGCTCCACCTCCGGCCCTCCAGGGTAGCCCAGCGCCAGCAGCTTGGCGGTTTTGTCGAACGCCTCGCCCGGTGCATCGTCGATGGTGCCGCCAAGACGGTGAAACCGGTCCGCCCCCTCGACCGCGATGAACTGGCAATGCCCGCCGGATACCAGCAACATCAGATAGGGGAAATCCAGCCCGTCGGTCAGGCGCGGCGTCAACGCATGCCCCGCCAGATGGTTGACCCCGATCAGCGGCTTGCCCGACCCCGCCGCCAGCCCCTTGGCCGCCATAACGCCGGACATGACCCCGCCAATCAGCCCGGGGCCGGAGGTCACGGCAATGGCATCCACTTCGCCCAATCGCATCCCCGCAACATCAAGCGCCTGTTCGACGCAAACATCCACCCGCTCCGCATGGGCACGCGCCGCGATTTCCGGCACCACCCCGCCAAAGGCCGCGTGCAATTCGTTCTGCCCCGCCACAACCGAGGACAGGATCTCGCCACCACCCGCGCCCGGCACACCGCGCACCACGGCGGCGGCAGTATCGTCGCAGCTGCTCTCGATGCCTAATATTGTCACGGTTTGTTGCATGGATCTTTCTTTGGATTGCACAGGGCCTCGCTTGCAGGTAACACCGTGGCCATGAGCACGCAATACACCTCCGCCAACACCCTGAAAATCGGCACCCGCGGGTCGCCGCTGGCCCTTGCACAGGCACGCGAGACCCGCGCCCGCCTGATGGCCGCGCATGACATGCCCGAAGATGCCTTTGAAATCGTCGTCATCCAGACCACCGGAGATGCGGTGCAATACCGTCCGCTGTCGGAAATCGGCGGCAAGGGGCTATTCACCAAGGAGATCGAGGAAGACCTGCTTTCCGGCGCCATCGACATTGCCGTGCATTCGATGAAGGACATGCCGACAGTGCTGCCGGACGGGCTGGTCCTGTCCACCTATCTGCCGCGCGAGGATGTGCGCGATGCCTTCATCAGCCTGAAATACACATCCATCGACGAGCTGCCGCAAGGCGCCGTGGTCGGTTCAAGCAGCCTGCGCCGCCGCGCGCAACTGGCCGCCGTGCGCCCCGACCTGCAACTGGTGGAATTCCGCGGCAACGTCCAGACCCGCCTGCGCAAGCTGGAGGAAGGCGTGGCCGAAGCGACATTTCTTGCCTGCGCCGGATTGCAGCGTTTGGGAAAATCCGAGATCGCCAACCCGATTCCGGTAGAACAGATGCTGCCCGCCGTCGCACAAGGCGCCATCGGTATCGAACAACGCGAAGGCGATAAGGCCGTTTCCGCCCTGCTCGCCCCGATCAATGACCGCGACACCGAAATCCGCCTGACCGCCGAGCGCGCCTTTCTGAAGGTTCTCGACGGTTCCTGCCGCACGCCGATTGGCGGGCTGGCAACACTGGACGGCGACCGGCTGGAATTCCGCGGCGAGGTTCTGCGCCCCGACGGCAGCGAAATCCACCGCGACGTCTGGATCGGAACCGTGGCCGAGGCTGAATCCATCGGCATGAAGGCCGGCGAGGTGTTGAAAGCAAAAATGGGAGAGGGCTTCTTTGGCTAAGGGCAAAACCCTGCTTCTGACCCGCCCCGCCGCGCAATCGCGCGCCTTTGCCAAGGATATTGCCGCGCGTTTCCCCGACACCCGCACTATTATTTCGCCGCTGATCGGCATCACCTTTGACGGCACGCTCCCCGACCTGTCCGGCTTCGACGCGCTGGTGTTCACCTCGGCCAACGGCGTGCGCGCGTTTCGGGCCGCTGGTGGCGAAACAACCCTGCCCGCCTTTTGCGTCGGCCCGCACACCACGGCCGAGGCCCGCGCCGCCGGGCTGGAGGCCCGCTCGGCCGACGGCGACGTGATCGCAACCTCCCGCCTGTTGTATGACAGCCTGCCCGAAGGCGCGCGCGTTCTGCATATCTGCGGGGAGCATGTCGCCGGAACCCTGGCGCCCGAAGGGATCACCGTGCAACGCGCCCCGCTCTACCGCCAACCCGCCCTGCCTTTGACCGTCGGGGCGCAGGCGGCGCTTTCCGAAGGGGCGGTGGATGCCGTGCTGTTGTTCTCTCCCCGCAGCGCCGAAATTCTGGGCACGGCTTTGCAGCAAAACCCGCACTGGCCGCGCGAGTCGTTGCGGCCGCTTTGCCTCAGCCCCAATGTGGCGGGAAAACTGCAAAACACCGGCCTGCCCGCCGCCATGATTGCCAAAGCGCCGAACCGCGACGAAATGCTTGCCCTGATTGGCGAATTTCTTGGCTGAACTTTGCGCATCTGTCACCGGCGTTGCTTGTGGCGGCGCGGCGATCCCTCTAGACTTCGCAGCGCAGCATACCCAAGTGGCGCAGTAGCGACACCAGATACCGGAGGCATTGATGGCGGATAAAGACACATCGGAAAACGAAACGCCGCAGGATGAAGCCCTGCACAGCGATGTGACCGACACTGTGGAGCCGCACGAGGATATCGAGGATCACGAGGACGAACACGCCGAGGGCCTGGCCTCCAAAACGCTGAAAGGCCTCGCCCTGCTGGCGGTCGGCGGCGCAGCCGCGCTCTGGGCCGGTCCGAAAATCGCGCCGGTGCTGCCCTCGGGCATGGCGCCGGTGGCCGAATGGCTGACCCCCGGGCTGACACAGGCGGAACAGAAAATTGCAGCGCTCGAAACCGAGGTGGCCGAGCGGCTCGACGCTATCCCGCAGGGAATCACGCAGGCCGAGGTCAAAGCCATGATCGCGCAGGCACTGGACGGCGCGACGGCGGACATCGACACAAAAATTACCGCGCTTTCCGACCAGTTGAGCGCCACTGACAGCAGCGACATCGAATCGCGGCTCGCGGCGCTAGAATCGGAAGTCGGCGGATTACAGGCGGAACTGTCCTCGCTCACACAACAGATTTCCGAGGCAACCCTGACCGGCGGCGAGATAAACGCCGACACCCTGTCGCAGATCGCCACCTACAAGGCCGCCCTCGACGGGCTAAAGGCCGAGGTCGCACAGCTGGCCGCACAAAACGGCACGCTTGCACAAAAGATCGACGAGGTTGCCGCCACCGCCGAACGGCAGGTGAGCGAAGCCGCCGCACAGGCCAGCGCCGCACAACAGACCGTCGCGGAACAGCAACGCACCAGCGCGGTGACATCGGCGCTTGACGCGATCGGCATTGCGCTGGCCGCAGGCGAACCCTTCGGCGGCGCACTGGCGACACTCTCCGGCGCCGGTATCACTGTGCCGGAAGCCCTGAGCGAAAACGCCGACGGCGTGGCCACCCTGTCCGAACTGCGCGCCGGTTTCCCGCAAGCCGCCCACGCGGCCATCCGCGCTGCGGCCGAGGCCGAAAGCGGCGGCGGGCTGGTCTCGACCTTTGGCGGTTTCCTGAAATCGCAGGTCGCCACCCGCGCCCTGACCCCGCAGGAAGGCGACAGCGCCAACGCCATCCAGTCACGCGCCGAAGCGGCGCTGAAAGCCGGCGATCTGGCGACCGCACTGGCGGAACTGTCCGCACTCCCCGCGCCCTCGGCAGAAATGGACGCCTGGATCGCGCGGGCCGAAACCCGCCTGAAGGCCGAAACCGCTTACAAGGCGCTGCTCGCGCCGCAATCTGAATAACGGAGGCCGTCATGCTCTGGTCACTCGTCAAGGTTATCGTGTTCATCGGACTGGCCATCGCCCTGTCCTTCGGCCTCTCCTATGTCATGGAAACCCCGGGCGAGGTCCGCATCGCCTTTGGCGGGCAGGAAATTTCGCTGTCGCCAATCGGGTTCATCGTTGTGATCGTGCTGGCCCTGCTAGCCTTCTGGGTCCTGCTGAAACTTGCGGGCCTGCTGGTGGCAACCCTGCGTTTCCTTAGCGGCGACGAAACCGCGCTCACCCGTTTCTGGGGCCGCAAACGCGAGCGCAAGGGATACGACGCGCTGGCCGAAAGCATGATCGCGCTCGCCGCCGGCGAGGGTACCACCGCCGAAGCCAAGGCCGCCAAGGCCGAACGCTTGCTCAAACGCCCCGAACTCACCCGCCTGATCAGCGCACAGGCCAGCGAAATGGCCGGCGACCACAAAAAGGCGCTGGCACATTACAAGGAGTTACTGGCCGACGACCGCACCCGTTTTGTCGGCGTGAAGGGCATCCTGAAACAGAAACTGGCCGAAGGCGACGCCGATACCGCCCTGAAACTGGCCGAAAAAGCCTTTGCCCTGCGCCCGCGCCACGGGGAAACACTGGACACGCTGTTCGCGCTGCAATCGGAAAAATCCGACTGGTCCGGCGCGCGGCAAACCCTGCTGGCCAAGCAACGCGCCAAGGTGCTGCCGAAGGACGTCGCCAAACGCCGCGAGGCGGTGCTGCTGCTGGCCGACGCAAAAACCGCCCTCGACAACGGCGACGAGGCCAAAGCCCGCGAAGCTGCACTGGCCGCCAACAAGCTCTCGCCCACGCTGGTCCCCGCCGCCGTTCTGGCCGCGCGTATCCTGGCGGGCGAAGGCGGCAAACGACAGGCGACCAAAATCCTGAAAGCAGTCTGGCAACAGGCCCCGCATCCCGACATCGCCACCGCCTTTGCCGCGCTGGAACCCGAAGAAACGCCCGAAGCCCGCCGTAAACGTTTCGCGCCGATGCTGCGCATGCACCCCGACCACCCCGAAACAAAAATGCTGCTGGCCGAAATGGCGCTGGCCGAAGGCGATTTCCCCGAGGCCCGCCGCGCGCTCGGCGATCTGGCGGAAACCCATCCGACCACCCGCACGCTCGCTCTGATGGCGGCAATCGAGAAAGGCTCCGGCGCTGATGAAACCGTTATCCGCGCTTTCCTCGCCAAGGCGCTCGGGGCCAGTCGCGGCGAACAGTGGGTCTGTTCCTCCTGCGGGCACGCCCACACCGAATGGCGCCCGACCTGCGAGAACTGCAACGCCTTCGATACGCTGGAATGGAAGGAACCGCCCGCCACCGGCCCCGACACGCCGATGGATGCGGTCCTGCCGCTGATCATCGGCGCCGACCCCGCACCGGAGGTGGAAGAAGCGGAGGGCATCGAACCCGAAAACCCCGCCGATATCGGCCCGGGCGTCATCGACGGGGAAGTTACCAAAGAGTAACCCGTATACCCCCTTGCACAGCCCCCGCGCATTTCATAAAAGGCGCGGGTCGCCGCTGTAGCTCAGCTGGTAGAGCACGTCATTCGTAATGATGGGGTCGGAGGTTCGAGTCCTCTCAGCGGCACCAGTT
>JALSHL010000254.1 GCA_026982255.1 Paracoccaceae bacterium
AACGGCGGATCCGATGGCCACCGCTACAATCAGGCCGGGCAGCTTCGGCGCCAAACGCCGGAACAACACAATCAGAACCATCGTCAGCAAACCGACAGCCAGCGCCGAACCGTTGAAACTGTCGCGCGCCGCCCAGAGCGCCGGAATTTTCTCCAGAAAATCCGCCGGCAGTTTTTCCGTTGTCAGCCCGAAAATATCCTTGATCTGGCTGACCCCGATGATGATGCCGATGCCGATGGTAAACCCGTTCACCACCGCCTCGGGGACATAGGCGATCAGGCGACCGATCCGCAGATACCCCGCCACCAGCAAAATGATCCCCGCCATGAAGGTCGCCAGCACCAGACCGTCATAGCCGTGCGCGGCAATCACCCCGAACACCACGACGATAAACGCCCCCGTCGGCCCGCCGATCTGCACGCGGCTGCCGCCCATAAGCGAGATCATGAAGCCACCGACAATCGCCGTCACCAGCCCCTTCGCCGGATCAGCGCCCGACGCAATAGCTATCGCCAGACTGAGCGGCAGCGCCACCATCGCAACGGTTGCGCCGGCCAGAAGGTCGGACAGGAACAGGGACCACGAATAGGTCCGCATCGTCGTCAGAATTTTAGGGTGTCGCATAACGCGCCTTGAAACAAAAATGTTTGCGCGGCCACCCTACAGACCTGTGGCTGAAATGAAAAGACCGCGCTACTGTTTCTCCATCGCCAGCCGTATCCCCAGCGCCACGAATATCGCGCCGAGGCTGCGGTCCATCCACAACCCGATGCGCGGGCTGGCGCGCAGCCTGCCGGTCAGCTTCTCGCCCGCCATAACCAGCGGCGGCTCGATAAACCCGGCAACGACGATAATCAGGAACCCGTGCAGGAACAGTTGCGCCGGTACCGGCCCCGCACCGGCCACCACGAATTGCGGCAAAAAGGCGAGGAAAAAGATCGCGACCTTCGGGTTCAGCAGTCCCACCATCACGCCCTGCTTATAGATCGGCAAGGCGTGGGTGTCGGTCCGCACCCCCTCGGTCACGAATTTCCCGCCGTCCGAGCGCAGCGCCTGAATACCTAGCCAGATCAGATAGGCCGCGCCTGCCCATTTCACCACAGAAAACGCCACGGCCGAGGTCGCCAGAATAACTGACAGCCCTGCCGCCGCCATCAGCACATGCCCGAACGCCCCGTCCAGATACCGAACATGGCAGCAAAGCCGGACTTGCGCCCGCCCTTCGCCGTCTGGCCCAGAATAAAGGCAATATCCGGCCCGGGTGACAGGTTCAGCAGCACCGCCGCCGTCAGAAAAGTGGTCCAGTGCAGCAGGGAATAGTCAAACATCGTCTGCCTCCATCAACGCCTTCACCCGCGCTTCCAGCCGCAAGGCGTGGCTCGCGTCGCTGGCGGTGTCCGGCATGGTCTTGTCATAGGCCGCGCGGATCAGCGCCGCAATCGAGGGGCGCACGATGGCCATGTTGTTGGCCTCGATAATCCCGATCGGGCTTTTCTCCAGAAACGCCTCCGGTCCCCATAACAACATCGCCTGCGCCATCTGCCCCGTCGCCAGCGCCTGCGCCGAAAGCTGCGCCATGTCGTCGTCGTATTTCAGCAACAACACACACAGCTTGATCGCCCCCTCGGGGTCGAAGGCAAAGCTGCGATACTGGTTGGCACCGGATTTATCCAGCTCCGCCACCAGCCCGTCGAGGTTGCCCATCAGCCGGTCCAGATCCGGCACCGCCTTGATCTCCGACCAGTCGGTGCAGAAAAAGATCATGAAATTCGCCCCCAGTTCGGGGTCGGTTTCCGCCAGCCGCATATCGGCAAGGCTGGCGACCGTCTGGAAGGCATCCTTGATCACCCCCAGCGACTCGTCATCGGTGCCGAACACCACGGGGGCAATCGGGCGGGCCCAGCGGGCGAAAATATAGCGCCCGTTGTTGGTGAACATCTTTTCGATCTCGGCAGCGGTCGGGGCGGTTTCGCTCATGTTCTAGTCCTCGAATAAATCAACCTGGTCAGGCGTGCGCGGCGCGTCCAGCCCCAGATGTTTCCAGGCCTTCGCCGCCAGCATCCGCCCGCGTGGCGTGCGTTGTATCAGGCCTTGTTGCAGCAGGAAAGGCTCGATCACCTCCTCGATGGCATCACGGGCCTCGGACAGGGCGGCGGCGATGGTTTCCACCCCGACCGGCCCGCCGCCATAGTTTTCCGCCAGCAGCCGCAGATACCGCCGGTCGGCGCTGTCCAGCCCCAGATGATCGACCCCCAGCCGCGTCAGCGCCATATCCGCCAGCTTTGCCGTTACCTTGCCGTCGCCCTCGACCAGCGCGAAATCCACCACACGGCGCAGCAACCGCCCGGCAATCCGCGGCGTTCCGCGCGACCGCCGCGCGATCTCCATCGCCCCTGCCGCGTCCGCATCCGCCCCCATCAGCCGCGCGCCGCGGTCAACGATTTTCACCAGTTCGGCGACCGTGTAAAACTCCAGCCGCGTCGGAATGCCGAACCGGTCGCGCAAGGGCGTGGTCAGCAACCCCAGCCGCGTCGTCGCCCCGACCAGCGTAAAGGGTTGCAGGTCGATCCGCACGGTGCGCGCCGCCGGTCCCTCGCCAATCACCAGATCCAGTTCGAAATCCTCCAGCGCCGGATAGAGGATCTCCTCCACAGCCGGATTCATCCGGTGGATTTCGTCGATAAACAGCACATCGCGCGCATCCAGATTGGTCAGGATCGCCGCCAGATCCCCCGCCTTGGCCAGCACAGGGCCGGAGGTCATGCGGAAATTCACCCCCAGCTCGCGCGCCATGATCTGCGCCAGCGTGGTTTTGCCCAGACCGGGCGGGCCGTAAAACAACGCATGGTCCATCGCCTGCCCGCGCATTTTCGCACTTTCGATAAACACCCGCAGGTTCGCCCGCGCCTCCGCCTGCCCGACAAATTCGTCGAGCGTCTGCGGCCGCAACGCCCGATCCGCATCGCCGGGCAACTCCTCTGGCCGCATGTCCTGTCGATCGTCCATCCGCTACCCTTTCGGTGCCAGCAGCCGCAGCGCCGCGCGTATCAGTTCCGCCGAGCCGGCCTCCGGCGCGCTGCCCGAAGCCTCCGCCACCGCGCTGGCCGCATCGCCATGCCCGTAGCCCAGATTGACCAGCGCCGAGAGCGCATCCGCCTGTGCCGCCGCCGCACCATCCACCACCGGTGCTTTCACAGCCACAGGCGCAGGCGCATCGATCACCAGCCCTTCGTCCGCCTCGGCTACCTGCGAGCCGTTCGCCCCCATGGCCATCACCGCCGGCGCCTTGTCCTTCAATTCATTGGCCACCCGCTGCGCGATTTTCGGCCCGACCCCCGGCGCCGCCTTGATCGCCGCCACATCGCCCAGCGCAATCGCCCGCCCCGTGCCCTCCGGTCCCAGCGTCCCGAGTATCGCCAGCGCCGCCTTCGCCCCGACCCCCTGAACCGAGGTCAGCAACCGGTGCCATTCCCGCTCCGCCAAGGTCGAAAACCCGTAAAGCTGCATGAAATCCTGCCGCACCACCATTTCGGTATAAAGCGAGACCATCCCCCCCGCAGCCGGCATCATCGCCAGCGTCCGTTCGTTGCAATAGACGATATAGCCGACGCCGCCGGTATCGATCAGCACATGGTCGGCGTTGCGGTAATCAACCCGTCCTGTCACCTTGCCAATCATGCCCCCGCCCTTTCCAGTGCCGCTTCCAGCCGTCCGGCGAACCGGGCATGATGCGCATGGCACATGGCAATCGCCAGAGCATCCGCCGCATCCGGCCCGTTGATCACCACCCCGGGCATCTGCATTCTGACCATATGTTCCACCTGCGCCTTGTCCGCATGGCCAACCCCGACCACCACCTTTTTCACCGAGTTCGGCGCATATTCCGCCACCGGTATTCCCGCCTGCGCCGGCACCAGCATGGCAATCCCGCGCGCCTGTCCCAGCTTCAGCGTGCCGACCCCGTCCTTGTTGACAAAGGTTTTCTCGACCGCCGCGGTTTCGGGCGCAAACTCGGCAAACACCGCGCGCAACTGGTCGAACAGGCTGGAAAGACGATAGGCAAGGTCCGTCCCCGCCGACTGGCAGGTGCCATTGCCCACATGCGCAATGCGCGAGCCGTCCACATCCACAATGCCCCAGCCCGTCCGCCTGAGACCCGGATCAATTCCAATGACTCGCATACTGCCCGCTCTCCGGAAATTATCGTTGCACCAGCGTTAGCACGAAACGGGAACATCTGCCAAGCACCGATTGTTCTGGCCACAAAACCCCACCCATGCAGCCATCGCATAGGGGGCATGCAATCATAACGATTGTTGATTCGCGCCAACGGGCCTACATGCCGCTCATCAGCAGCAATACCGCTGCCCCAACAAGATCAAGGAGACCGCCAGATGGCCACTTACGAAACATCCCGCCCCGCGCCGTTTGGCGCTGTTGCAACCCTTCAGATCATCAATGTTTTTGACTCGATCGTTGCCAACATCAAAGCCTGGAACCTCGCCCGCAAGACCGAAGCCGAGCTGCACGCGCTCTCGGATCGCCAGCTCGAGGATATCGGCATTGCGCGCAGCCAGATCAATACCACTGCCCTGGAACTTGTGGCCCGCCGCTACTTCTAAATCCGAACGGACAGTGAAGAAAAACCGTCCCTGCGGGGGCGGTTTTTTTATGCGCGTTCCAGCGTCAGGGTCGTCCACTCGCCGATCACCCGCTTGTCGCGGCGATGGAATCCCCAGCCCTTGTAGACCGCCTCGACTCCTGCTGCCTGCCGGTTGAGAATCCCCGACAGGATAATCACCGAACCGCTGGCCGTATGTTTCGCCATATCCGGCGCCAGCCGTTTCAGCGGACCGGCCAGAATATTCGCGAACACCAGATCGAAAGGCGCGGCCCTGCGCAGCGCCGGATGCCTGAACCCGACGGAGGTATAGGTATTGATCCGCCCGCGCAGCCCGTTGGCCGCAATATTCGCCGCCGCCGTGGCCGTGGCAATCGGGTCGATGTCCGAGGCCAGCGTCGCACAGGGCCAGATGGAGGCCGCCGCCATCGCCAGCACCCCTGTGCCCGCGCCGATATCGGCCACATTGGTTGCCATCATCCCCTGCGTCACCAGCTTGTCGAGGGACAACAGACACCCCTGCGTCGTGCCGTGATGACCGGTGCCGAAGGCCATCGCCGCCTCGATCTCCAGCTTGATAAGGTTGTCGGGAATTGCGTCACGGTCATGCCCGCCGAACACCACGAACCGCCCCGCATAAACCGGTGTCAGCTCGCGCCGGACCTGCGCCACCCAGTCGCGATCCTCCAGTTCCGAAACCACAAACGGTTTCGCCTCGTGCATGGCAGACAACAACGCCAGCCCCGCCTCGTCCGGTTTCTCGATGAAATAGCCGCCGACCTCCCATGTGCCGGTGCCGTCCTCGACCTCGAACACACCGACACCGGTGGGGGCGGGGTCCAGACGTTCCAGCATCTCGCCCAAAGCCTCGGCCTTGGATTTGTCGCGCAGGGTGGTGAGGGCAGTATATGTCGGCATCGGTCTCTCCTTTGCCACAGGCGATAGGCAAAGCGGCGCGTCAGGTCAAGCCGACCGGGCAACGCACCCCCGTGCCGCCGATACCGCAATAGCCCTGCGGGTTCTTCGCCAGATATTGCTGGTGGTAACCCTCGGCATAATAATACGGTCCCGCCGGCAGGATTTCCGTGGTGATTTTCCCGTAACCCTTTTCATCCAGCGCCTTCTGGAACACCGCGCGCGAGGTCTCCGCCGCCGCCTGTTGCGCCGCATCCGCCGTGTAGATACCCGAACGATACTGCGTGCCGCGGTCGTTCCCCTGCCGCATCCCCTGCGTCGGGTCGTGATTTTCCCAGAACACTTTCAGCAAGGCCTCGTAGGACACCGCGGCCGGATCGAACACCACCTGCACCACCTCGTTATGGCCGGTGCGCCCACTGCATACTTCCTCGTAAGTCGGGTTCGGCGTATGCCCGCCGCTATACCCGACCGAAGTCACCCAGACCCCGTCCAGCCCCCAGAACATCCGCTCGACACCCCAGAAACAGCCCATACCGAAAACGGCGCATTCCATCCCCGCCGGAAACGGTGGCTTCAGGGCGCGCCCGTTCACAAAATGCCGCTCGTCGGTCAGGATCGGGTCGGGACGGCCGGGCAATGCCTCGGCCGGTGACGGGACGTCGGTTTTCTTCGGTCTTCCAAACATGGGGCCTCCGGTCCGGTTTCCCTGTTTTATTTCACAGCCCCGTCCGGAACAAAACCCCGCTCTCGCCGAATTGACAGGACGAGAGCGGGGCAGGATCAATAGGATACCACCTCGAATTCGATCCCGTCATGGTCGCGGAAATAGAACCGCCGCCCCGGTTCGTAATCCCCGTGGTTCATCGGCACAAATCCCATATCCTTGACCTGTTCTTCGGTCCGGTCCAGATCATCGACCACCACGGCAATATGGTTCAGGCCGCCGCGCAGCGCATAACTGCTGTCAACCGGCGCTGTCTGCCCGGCCGGCGAATACACCGCCACATAGGTATCGTCGGTCCCGACATGATAGGTCGTCCCGCCACTCATCGCATCCCCGTGCCAGCGGGTGCGCCATCCGAACAGGGTTTCCAGCATCCGCGCGGTTTTCGCCGGATCGCTGACAGTGACATTGACGTGTTCGAGCATTGCTGCCTGCATGATCATCTCCTTTTTTGCGTCATTGCGATTCCCTTGGTAATTCCTTAACCTGACTTTAGGTCAAGAAATTTTTCGGAGCATCCTGTGCAGCAACCAAAATACGGTCTTTCTATCGGATATCTGGCGCGACGCACCGGCCTCGCGGTTTCGGCTATCCGCTACTACGAACAACAGGGGCTGGTGAAACCCGAGCGCAACGCGGGCGGGCAGCGGCGGTTTATGCGCTCCGACATCCGCCGCCTGTCCTTTGTGCTGATCGCCCAGCAATTCGGTTTCTCGATCAGCCAGATTCGCGAGGAACTCGACCGCCTTCCCGACAACCGCACCCCGACGAAAGAAGACTGGAACCGCATCTCCCGCCGCTTCCGCGAGGCCCTCGATGCCCGCATCGAAACCCTCGAACGTCTGCGCGACAATCTCGATGGCTGCATCGGCTGCGGGTGTTTGTCGCTGCAAAGCTGCGCGTTATACAATCCGGCCGACCGCGCCGCGCAAAAGGGGGCCGGCCCGCGCTACCTGCTCGGGGACAGGCCGGAAACCTAAACCACCGTCGCCCGCTTCGCCCGCCAAACCGCAAACACCGTCTCGCGCCCCGGTTCGGGATGACGCGGGATCAGCAGGGCCAGCAGCAGCGAGATCAGCGCCATGCCCGCCGCCAGCACAAACACCATGCTCGGCGAGGTCACCCACAGATAGCCCAGTGTCGCGGGCAGAAACACCGCCGCAATGTGGTTGATGGTAAAGGCCACCGCCGCCGTGGGGGCAATATCCTTCGGATCCGCGATCTTCTGGAAATAGGTTTTCAGTGCAAAGGCCAGCGCGAACAGCAGATGGTCGATAACATAAAGCGCCGCACCGACGACGACTCCCCAGCCAAAGAAATAGATGCCGCCATAAGCCGCAAACACCAGTGCCAGCCCCGTGTATTCGAACATCAGCGCCCGACGCTCGCCGACATGACCGATCGCCTTGCCCATCAGCGGCGCGAAAACCATGTTGGCGATGTAGTTCACCAGAAACAGCGCCGTGACCTCGTGCACCTTGAAACCGAAATGCTCGACCATCATGAAGGCAGCGAACACCACGAAAATCTGCCGTCGTGCCCCCGCCATGAATTGCAGCGCGTAATACAGCCAATACCGCCGCCGCAGGATCATCGTCTTGTGCTGCACATGCGGCGATTCGAATTGCGGATACAACAACCAGCAAATCACCACGATCACCGCCGTCGCCCCGCCACCGGCCATATAGACGAAATCATAGGACCAGTCGAAAGCCTTCCAGCCGATCACCAGCAGACCGTAAGCGGTCAATGACGCCGCCGACCCCGCCGCCACGATCCAGCCCAATACCTGCGGCGCCTTGTCCTTGGGTATCCACTGCAACTGCAACGACTGGTTAACCGTTTCATAATAATGGAACCCGATGGAGCTGATCATCGTCGTGACCAGCAAGCCCTCGAAAGTCGGGAACTTCGCCGTGATCATCACCGCAATCGCCAGCGTCATCAGCGCCACCAGCCCCAGCACCTGCTCGCGCATGAACATCAGTAGGGCAATCACTCCGATTGCCAGAAAGCCCGGGATCTCGCGGATCGACTGTAGCCAGCCAATGTCGATTCCGTCAAAGCCGACCTGTTCGATAACGAAGTTGTTGAGCAAGGCATTCCACGTGGAAAACGCCAGCGGCATCGCCGCGGCCATCACCACCAGCAGGGCGGTCGGGCGGCGCCAGAACGGCAGCGCACGTGCCGCGTCGAGGGACATGGGAGCAGTCGTAAACATTCCCCTGCCATATCCGGTTCCGGCAGCACATGCCAGCAAGACGTCCCGTTCCGTTGCGACGTGACATAAATCAAGGAACCGGGTTGCGTTTCATCATATTCGAATAAAAAAATATGTGAGTCGGAGAAAGTCATGGACTTTATCGCCCTTCTGGAATTTTTCGGTGAAAACACCGCCAAGGCCGTTGCCGGCCTGCTGGTCGGTATTGTTTTCGGTGTTGCCGCCCAACGCTCGCGTTTCTGCCTGCGCGCGGCCACGGTAGAATTCGCCCGCGGCCAGATAGGCCCGAAAACCGCTGTCTGGCTGCTGACCTTCGCCACGGCCATGGCCTGGACGCAGGGCGCAGTCTATTTCGACCTGATCTCGCTGGACCAGGCCCGCATCCTCGCGGTCCCCGGATCGTATTCGGGGGCAATCCTCGGCGGGCTGATATTCGGTGTCGGCATGGTGCTGGCCCGCGGCTGTTCCGGCCGGCTGCTGGTGCTGGCGGCGACCGGCAACCTGCGGGCGGTGATCTCCGGCCTCGTTTTCGCGGTCTTTGCACAAATGAGCCTGCACGGCTGGCTTTCGCCCCTGCGCAACTGGCTTGCCGCGCTCTGGACCACACCGGACGGGGCCAATATCGAAATGCTGGGCTACCTCGGCCTGCCCGACGGAACCGGCATCCTGCTTGGCATCGCCTTCGCCGGATATGCCATTTATGTGGCCTATAAAAACCGCGTCGGCTGGAATATCCTATTCATGGCCTCGGGTGTCGGCTTTTCGGTCGCCCTCGGCTGGTATGCGACCTATTCGCTCGCACAGGTCAGCTTCGAGCCAACCTCGATCGAAAGCATCACCTTCACCGGTCCTTCGGCAAATACGCTGGTGTATTTTCTCGACAACAACCGCGTTCTGAACTTCGCCATCGGTCTGGTCCCCGGTGTATTCATCGGCGCCTTTTTCGCCGCCTATTTCAGCAAGGAACTGAAATTGCAGGGCTTCGAGGGCGGAGCCTCCATGCGGCGCTACCTCAGCGGCGCGGCGATGATGGGCTTCGGCGGCATGCTGGCCGGCGGCTGCGCCATCGGCAACGGCGTCACCGGCACCTCGGCCTTCGCCATCACCTCCTGGATTGCATTGACGTTTTTCTGGGTTGGCGCCGGAATTGCCGACCGCGTGATCGACCACTCGGGGCGGCCGGCGCTGGCCTAGGCGGCGTCGGTGACTCCGTCGCCATAAGCAGCAAGGTGGCCCTCCAGATTGGCAACCAGATCATTGACGCTGTCGATGATATAGCGCGCCGTGCCATCGCTCATCAGATAGCTGAAATTCAGCCGCACCCAGCCCGGTTTGACATCGCTGTTCCCGGCCAGAACCTCGCAACGCAGCGCGTCGGATGTGTCGTGATCGACGCCGAGCAACCGGTGCCCGTAAGGGCCGGCACAGGCACAGCCGCCCCGCGCCTGAATGCCGTAAATATCGCTGAGCATCCGCGTGAAAACCTGCGCATTCACTGGCATTCCCGCCTTGTCCACCACAAGGAACGAGAATATCGGTAGCCGGTGCGGATGCTCCACCCCCAACAGACGCATCTGCGGATTGTCCTGCCAGCCGTCGATCGCCATCCGGTTCAGCACGGCCTCGCGCGCCTCGATGACCTCCTGCCCGATGGCGTCCTTGACCATAAAGGCCAGTGCCGCGCGGATGTCGCCAACCACGTTCGGCGTCCCCGCCTCCTCGCGATCCGACAGGCTGGACAGGTAGTCGTGATCCCACGGCGAGACAAAAGACACCGTCCCGCCCCCCGGCCACGTCGGCGTCGTGCGCTGCACCGCCGCCTCGCGCACGATCAGCACACCGGACGCCCCCGGCCCGCCGGGGAACTTGTGCGCCGACACCACAACCGCGTCTTTTTCGGCATCCGTTCCCGTTGCCATATCGATCGACAGATACGGCGCACCGCCGGCGTAATCCCAGATCGACAAGGCCCCGTGCGCCTTCAGCATCCGCGTCACCGGAGTCGTGTCGGTGATGATCCCCGTCACATTCGACGCCGCGGAAAAACTGCCGATTTTCAAATCCGCATCCGCATGCTCCCGCAACGCCGCCTCCAGCGCCGCCAGATCCGGCCCGCCTTCGGGGGCTTCGGGGATTTCCACCACCTCGGCCTTGCTCTCGCGCCACGGCAACAGGTTGGAATGATGCTCGTAAGGCCCGATAAACACCACCGGTCGCGCCGCCTCGTTCACACCCAGCAAGGCCACCAGCCGGTTCAGCCCCGCCGTCGCCCCCGATCCGGCAAAAACCACCGCGCAGTCCTTTGCTTTGGTCAGGCGCGCAATCTCTGCCCGCGCCTCTTCGCGCAAACGGGTGGAATAGGCGCCGGTAAAGGACGCATCCGTGTGGGTATTGGCATAAAACGGTAACACATGCGCGGCGACGTAATCCTCCACCTGTCGCAAGGCGCGGCCCGAGGCGACGTAATCCGCATAGACTAGCGGCACATCCCCGTTCAGACCGGGGATCATCACGCCCTCGCCAATGATACCGTCCCGCAGAGACTCGACGGGATTTTCGTAGCTCAGGGTATCGCGAAAAATATTCAGGGTCATGGCATTGCTCCTTCTATTAACAGGATATGACCCGAAAAATCTGCAATAATCACTATCAATTATATTGCAATTGCCCTGATTTTTGTGTCATATGATCGCATGAAGCACGATAAACCGGATCATATTGACCGCACCCTGCTGGCCGCCCTGCAAACAGACTCCACCCTGTCGCAACGCGAACTGGCGGACAGGGTCGGCCTGTCGCAGAACGCCTGCTGGCGGCGTCTGCAGGCCCTCAATGCCTCCGGCATCATCAAGGGGGCGACCGTGCGCCTCGACCGGCAAAAGCTGGGTCTGGGGCTGGTGGTTTTCGTGATGATCCGCACGCGGCACCATTCGGCGGACTGGCTGA
>JALSHL010000255.1 GCA_026982255.1 Paracoccaceae bacterium
AAAAGCGCCGCGACCGTGCCACCAAAATCCTGACCTACATCGCCGATATCACGGTGAACGGCCATCCGGAGACCGAAGGCCGCGCCAGACCCCCGGCCCACGCCCGCCCGCCGCGCGTGCCGGAATTCGTTGCCGCCGAACCGGCCTACGGCACCCGCAACCTGCTGGCCGACAAGGGGCCGCAGGCCGTGGCCGACTGGATGCTGGAGCAGAAAAAACTGCTGCTGACCGACACCACCATGCGCGACGCGCACCAGTCCTTGCTGGCGACCCGTATGCGCTCCATCGACATGCTGAACGTGGCGGAATCCTATGCCCATAACCTGCCGCAACTGTTCAGTATGGAAGCATGGGGCGGCGCCACCTTCGACGTGGCCTACCGGTTCCTGCAGGAATGCCCGTGGCAACGCCTGCGCGATCTGCGCCACCGTATGCCCAACCTGATGATCCAGATGCTGCTGCGCGGCTCCAACGGGGTAGGCTACACCAACTATCCCGACAACGTGGTGCAGAAATTTGTCGATCAGGCGGCGAAATCCGGCGTCGATGTGTTCCGCGTGTTCGACAGCCTCAACTGGGTGGAAAACATGCGCGTGGCGATGGATGCGGTCGTGTCCACCGGCAAGATCTGCGAGGGCGCGATCTGCTACACCGGCGATATCCTCGACCCGGACCGCGCCAAATACGACCTGGAATACTATGTGCGGATGGGCAAGGACCTGCGTGACGCCGGCGCCCATATCATCGGGCTGAAGGACATGGCCGGCCTGCTGAAACCCGCCGCCGCCCGCGTGCTGGTCAAGGCCCTGAAGGAAGAGGTCGGCCTGCCGGTGCATTTCCACACACACGACACCAGCGGCATCGCCGCGGGAACCATCCTCGCCGCCGCCGATGCGGGTGTCGATGCGGTGGATGCGGCGATGGACGCGTTTTCCGGCGGCACCTCGCAACCCTGCCTCGGCTCGATTGTCGAGGCCCTGCGCAACACCGACCGCGACACCGGCCTCGACATCGGCGTGATCCGGCAGACATCGGATTACTGGGAGGCCGTGCGCCAGCAATACGCCGCCTTCGAATCCGGCCTGACCGCGCCTGCTTCCGAGGTCTACCTGCACGAAATGCCGGGTGGCCAGTTTACCAACCTCAAGGCGCAGGCCCGCTCGCTGGGGCTGGAGGAACGCTGGCACGAGGTCGCGCAGGCCTATGCCGACGTCAACGACATGTTCGGCGATATCGTCAAGGTCACGCCCTCCTCGAAAGTGGTGGGCGACATGGCGTTGATGATGGTTTCGCAAGGCCTGACCCGCGAACAGGTGGAAGACCCCGACGTGGACGTCGCCTTCCCCGATTCCGTCATCGACATGATGCGCGGCAACCTCGGCCAGCCTCCGGGTGGCTTCCCGCCGGACTTCGTGGCCAAGGTGCTGAAGGGCGAGAAACCCAACACCGAACGTCCGGGCAAACACTTGCCCCCCGCGGATATCGAGGCCACCCGTGCCGAGCTTTCGAAGGAGCTGGAAGGCTTCACCGTGGATGACGAGGACCTCTGCGGTTACCTGATGTATCCCAAGGTGTTCCTCGATTACATGGGCCGCCACCGCGACTACGGCCCCGTGCGCACCCTGCCGAC
>JALSHL010000256.1 GCA_026982255.1 Paracoccaceae bacterium
CCAGCGCGCGGCAGATGTTGTAGACCAGATCGGGGTTGTTGAGCGTATAGAAATGCAGGTGGTCAACGCCGTTGGCCTGCAGGTCGTCGCATTGCTCGGCACAGATTGCCGTCGCCAGCGTGTCGGCGTCATCCCCCGCATTGCCGAAGGCCTGGTGCATCCAGTCCGGCACGCTGGCATGGCAGCGTTTGGCGAAATTCACCATCTTGGAGAAATTTTCCACCGGCAGGATCCCCGGAATGATCGGCGCGTCGATCCCCGCTGCCGCCGCCGCATCGCGAAAACGGTAGAAATCGTCGTTGTCGAAGAAAAACTGCGTGATGGCGCTGCTGGCCCCCGCGTCGATCTTGCGTTTCAGGTTCTCGATATCCGCCTTCATGTCGGGCGAATCCGGGTGTTTCTCGGGATAGGCCGCCACGGAAATCTCGAAATCGCCGACCTCGCGCAATCCGGCGACCAGTTCCGCCGCATTGGCAAAACCGCCCGGATGCGGGGCAAAGAACTCCTGCCCCTTGGGCGCGTCCCCGCGCAGGGCCACAATCCGCCGCACGCCGTTTTTGGCATAGCTGCGCGCCACGTCCAGCGTTTCCTCGCGCGTGGCCCCTACCACCGTCAGGTGGCCGGCGACGTTCAGGCGGGCGCGCTCGCGGATGGTCTTGATGGCGGAAACCGTGCGCTCGCGCGTGGTGCCGCCGGCGCCGTAGGTCACCGAGACATACTTGGGGCCAAGCGGCGCCAAACGCTCGACAGACCGCCAGAGGCGCGCTGTTGCATCGGCATTATGTGGGGGAAAAAATTCGAAAGACAGACTCGTGGTCTGTTTGTGTTCATGTGTCATATGCGTCGGTCCATACCGTCAATGAGTTTTGCAGTCCCGTTCATATACAGGAAAATAGCGACCGATCAAAGCCAAAAAACGACGCAGGCGGCTTTTCCCCTTGGCAGCGCCCCGTCAAAACCCATATGCACAGGGAAAATCACAAGGGGAACACCATGGCACAGGTCACTATTGTTTACTGGCGGGATATTCCGGCACAGGTCATCGTCGGCAAGGGGCGGCGCGCGCACAAGGTGCAGCTGCCGGAGCGATTCGAGCAGGCCATCGACCGCGCCGCCATGAAATCCGGCGCGGCGGAATCCGGCGACTATCTGGCCGAATGGCGAAAAGCGACGCCGTATTCTGTCGATGGCGACGACAAAGAGGTCGCAAATACCGAAGCCGCCCGTCTGGAGGCCGAATACGATCGGGACAGGATCAAGGCCCTGATCGACAATAACGGTTGGGCCTGATCGCCCCCAATCAAAGGCGAAACGGATGACCATTTTGAAATTCGGCAAAAAGAAACCCGCACCGCAGGATAGCTCCATCGCAGGGTTCATCGACGGCTACTCCATCGAGGTGATGCCGCGCACCGCCGCGAAAATCCCCGATTTCCGCGCCATCCTGCCCGCAGGCACCCGCGTCTATATCGCCCATATCGACGGCACCCCGTTCGACGAGATGCTGGCGACCGCCCGCCGTCTGCGCGCCGAGGGTTTCACCGTCATGCCCCACCTGCCCGCCCGCATCATCAGGGACCGCGCGACGCTGGACGACCGGCTGCGCCGCTACGCCGACCTCGGCATAGACCAGGCGCTGTTGCTGGCCGGCGGGCTGGACAGGCCGCAGGGGGATTTTGCCGATTCCATGCAATTGCTGGAAACCGGCCTGCTGGACAAACACGGTTTCACCCGCCTGCATGTCGCCGGCCACCCCGAGGGCAACCGCGACATCGACCCCGACGGCTCCGACCGGGCTGTGATGCAGGCGCTGGAATGGAAAAACGCCTTTGCCGAACGCACCGGCGCCGATATGGCCATCGTCACGCAATTCGTGTTCGAGGCCGACCCCGTCATCGCCTGGACCCGCCGCCTGAAGGCCGAGAACATCGCCCTGCCCGTCCACATCGGCATCGCCGGACCGGCCAAGCTGCAAACCATGATCCGGTTCGCCATGATGTGCGGCGTCGGCCCCTCGGTCCGCGTCCTGACCCGTCGCGCCAGGGACGTGAGCAAGCTGATGCTGCCCTTCGAGCCGACCGAAATTCTGGCCGACCTTGCGCGGCACAAAGCCGCCAATCCGGATTTTCCGATTGAACAGGTCCACTTTTTCCCGCTAGGTGGCATCTCCAGAACCGCCGGATACACGGCGCAGTATTTACATTCCGGCCGCACCGCGGCCCGGGCATAGAGGATAGCCACATGACCCGCACCATCGTTGAATCGAAATCCAGAACCGCCATCATCGGCTTTGACCAGCCCTTCTGCGTTATCGGCGAACGCATCAACCCCACGGGGCGCAAGAAGCTCGCCGCCGAGCTGGAGGCGGGCGATTTCTCCACCGTCGAGGCCGACGCGCTGGCGCAGGTGGCGGCGGGGGCGACCATGCTCGATATCAACGCCGGTGTGGTCTACAATTCCAACCCCAACCCGAACGAGACCGAGCCGCCGCTGATGCAGGAAGTCATCCGCCGCGTGCAGGCGCTGGTCGATGTTCCGCTGTGCATCGATTCATCCGTCCCCGAGGCACTGGAGGCCGGGCTGGAAGTCTGCCACGGCCGCCCGCTGCTGAACTCCGTCACCGGCGAGGAGGAAAAGCTGGAGCAGATCCTGCCGATGGTGAAAAAATACAATGTGCCGGTGGTGGCGATCTCCAACGACGACACGGGCATTTCCGAGGACCCCGAGGTCCGCTTCGCCGTCGCCAAGAAGATCGTCGAGCGCGCCGCCGACTACGGCATCCCCGCGCATGACATCGTGGTCGATCCGCTGGTGATGCCGATCGGGGCCATGGCCACGGCAGGGTTGCAGGTGTTCGAACTGGTGCGGCGACTGCGCAACGAACTGGGCGTGAACACCACCTGCGGGGCCTCCAACATCAGCTTCGGCCTGCCGAACCGCCACGGGGTCAACGCGGCGTTCCTGCCGATGGCGATTGCCTCGGGCATGACATCGGCGATCATGAACCCGACGCACGAACTGGAAATGGTCGCTATCCGCGCCGCCAACCTGCTGACCAACAACGACCCGCATGGCGGAGCGTGGATTCAGGCCAACAAGCCGAAACTGGCCGAGGGCGAGGTCGAGGCCGGCGCCCGCGGCACCCGTGGCCGGCGCCGCCGTCGCGGATAGTTTCCGGACAACGTATCGCAAAGCTCCTCCGGTTTTCCGGGGGCGTTTTTTTGTGACGGGACAAAACCACTAAACCGGTTTAGTGGTTTTGCAGGCTTTCTCGAAAAGCCGCGTAACCGTATGAATTTACATCACAACACCCTCCACTAAACCGGTTTAGTGGAACACATTACCGCAAATTTTCCAACCGGTTAACACGACCAGACCGCCCCTTTCCACTTCCACTAAACCGGTTTAGTGGAAGTGGAACGCTTGACACTCCCTTGCCCGCGGCCCACCCTCGCGCCATGAACAAACTGCTTTGCCAGCTCGACGCTGTCGTTCCCTTTGCCCCGATCCTGCGCCGCACTGTCCATGTCGGCACCGGCGGTCTCTGGCCCGCCATCCTGCTACGCGCCCTGCCGCTGACCGGGCTTTTCCTGTGGATCGCCGCGCAATGGCCGCTGTTCGGCATCCTTGTTTACGCGCTGCTGCTGGTCCCGCTGGCCGCATGGCACCATATCACCGCCAACGGCATCACCGGCCTTGCCGACCGTGCCGGAGTGCTGCTCTGGTATTTCGCGGTGATCCTGACCGGCGCCGGCGCTCTTTGGCTGTTTGTGGCAGGACTGGCGGGGGTCGCCCCCCTGCGGCCCGAGGCCCTGATCCTCGGTCTCGCGGGCCTCGCCACGATCAGATACCGCTCGTTTGCCCCGATCGTCATCATCGCGCAGCTTGCGGTCTGGAGCGCCCTTATCGTGACCTCCGGCGAAAAACTCCTGCTGGTCCTGATGCCGGTGCTGACAGCAACCCTGCTTGCCACCCTGCTAAAACCCCGCGGCGCACCTTGACACCCGCGCCCACCGGATTAAACCGTCCGCAACAGGAACCGGGCGTTTCGTAGGCGCCAAAACACGAAAGGGGCCCGACCATGGCCGATATTACCCTTACCCTTCCCGATGGCGCCAAGCGCAGCTACCCCGCCGGTATCACCGGCGCCGAGGTCGCCGCCGACATTTCCAAATCCCTCGGCAAGGCGGCAATTGCCTGCGAGATCAACGGAAAATTCTCGGACCTGTCGATCCCGATCGACGCGGACAGCGATTTCCGCATCTTCACCATGAAAGACGAGGAACAGGCGCTGGAACTGATCCGCCACGACGCCGCCCACATCATGGCCCGCGCCGTGCAGGAACTGTGGCCCGACACCAAGGTCACCATCGGGCCGGTCATCAAGAACGGCTGGTATTACGATTTCGACCGCGCGGAACCGTTCCACGAGGACGACCTGAAGCTGATCGAAAAAAAAATGCGCGAGATCATCAACAAGCGCGAACCCGTGACCACCGAGGTCTGGGACCGCGAGCGCGCCATCAAATTCTACGAGGCCAACAACGAGCCCTACAAGGTCGAGCTGATCGAAAGCATCCCCGGCGACGAGGACCTGCGCATGTATTGGCACGGCCACTGGCAGGATCTGTGCCGCGGTCCCCACCTTGCCCATACCGGGCAGGTGCCGGGCGACGCCTTCAAGCTGATGTCGGTCGCCGGTGCCTACTGGCGCGGCGATTCCAACAACGCCATGCTGCAACGCATCTATGGCGTTGCCTTCCGCAACAAGCAGGACCTGAAGGCGTATCTGCACATGCTGGAAGAGGCCGAGAAACGCGACCACCGCAAGCTGGGCAAGACCATGGACCTGTTCCACATCCAGGAAGAGGCCCCCGGCATGGTGTTCTGGCATCCCAACGGCTGGACGCTGTATCGGGTGTTGCAGGACTACATGCGCCGCCGCCAGATTGCCGACGGCTACCTTGAAATCAACACGCCCGAGGTGGTCGACCGCAAACTCTGGGAGGCCTCGGGCCACTGGGAGAAATACCGCGAGAACATGTTCATCACCGAAATCGACGAGGAACACGCCAACGAGAAACGGGTGAACGCCCTCAAGCCGATGAACTGTCCGTGCCACGTTCAGGTCTATAACCAGGGCCTGAAATCCTATCGCGACCTGCCGTTGCGTCTGGCGGAATTCGGATCGTGTCACCGCTATGAATCCTCCGGCTCCATGCACGGGCTGATGCGGGTGCGCGGCTTTACGCAGGACGATGCGCATATTTTCTGCACCGAGGACCAGATCGCCGGCGAGACGAAAAAATTCATCGAATTGCTGTCCTCGGTCTACAAGGACCTCGGGTTCGACAGTTTCGACATCAAATTTTCCACCCGCCCCGAGGTGCGCGCCGGTTCCGACGAGGTCTGGGACCAGGCCGAGGCGGCGCTGGAAAACGCCATCAAGGCGCTGGACCTGCCCTACGAGGTCGATCCGGGCGAGGGGGCCTTCTATGGTCCGAAGCTCGATTTCAAACTGACCGATGCGATCGGGCGCGAGTGGCAGCTCGGCACGCTACAGGCCGATTTCGTGCTGCCGGAACGGCTGGAGGCCGAATATATCGGCGAGGACGGGCAGAAACACACGCCGGTCATGCTGCACCGCGCGACGCTCGGTTCCTTCGAGCGTTTCCTCGGCGTGCTGATCGAGAACTACGCCGGAAAATTCCCGCTCTGGCTGGCGCCGCGACAGGTGGTCGTGGCCTCCATCGTCTCGGACGCCGACGGCTGGGTGAACGAGGTGGTCGAACGGCTGCGCGCCAAGGGAATCCGCGCCGAGGCCGACACCCGCAACGAGAAGATCAACTACAAGGTCCGCGAACATTCCATGGGCAAGGTTCCGGTCATTCTGGCCGTCGGCATGAAAGAGGTGGAGGAAAAAACCGTCTCCATGCGCCGCCTTGGCGACAAGGGATCAAAAGTTCTGGGCATCGACGAAGTGGTCGCCGAACTGGTGGCCGAGGCCACACCGCCCGACCTGCGCGACTGATCCGTCAAACAAAAGCCCCCTGAAACGGGGGCTTTTTTATATCAGCTGGTCCATATCCTTGGCCGGCTGCTTGCATCCGGCATCCCCGACCACCCTGGCCGGAACCCCCGCCACGGTCTTGCCTGGCGGCACGTCCTTCAACACCACGGAACCGGCGGCGACACGGCTGCAACAGCCGACGGAGATATTGCCCAGCACCTTGGCCCCTGCCCCCAGCAGCACATCGTCGCCGATTTTCGGATGCCGGTCCTGCTCCGCCTTGCCGGTGCCGCCCAGCGTCACCGAATGCAGCATGGAAACATTGTTCCCCACCACCGCGGTTTCGCCGATAACGATGGAATGGGCGTGGTCGATCATCAGTCCGGCCCCGATTTTCGCCGCCGGATGGATATCGACGCCGAAAACCTCGGATGCGCGCATCTGGATGAAATAGGCGAAATCCTGACGCCCCTGCGCCCAGAGCCAGTGCGCCATGCGATAGGCCTGCACCGCCTGATAGCCCTTGAAATACAGCAGCGGCTGGATCAGCCGGTGACAGGCGGGATCCCGTTCATACGTTGCCAGCAGATCGGAACGCCCGATATCGCCAAGGCCGCAGTTGGCACCGTAAGCCTCGTCGAAGGCATCGCGCAGGATCGACTCGGTCATCTCGCCCGACGCGAGTTTATGCGCCATCCGATAGGAAAGCGCGCAAGCCAGAGAGTTGTGGGTCAGGATCGCCGAATAGACCAGCGAGGCCATCAGCGGCTCGGCCTCGATAATCGCGTGCGCTTCGGCGGTGATGTCCTCCCACACCGGATCGACGGGGTGGATATGTCTGCGGGCTTCGGCCATTGTTTCGGTCTCCTGTTGCGCCGGCTAGTATAGCACAGCCACGAGATACACCGGAAGGGCACGGAAAAAGCAAGCAAAACATGACCGGCGCGGCATCACGGATGTATTACCGCAGCTTGCCGGAAACCCGTCGCACGGTCGCTCCGGCGCATGGAAAAGGCGGGCCGCAAGACCCGCCTTTGCACATGCCGGAACCGGATTACATCCCCTTGATGGCATCCGAGGTAAAGACATAGTCGTCGCCACCGGCCCCCGAGTGGCAGGCGATACAGCCCACATCGGCCCCCTTGGCAACCATACCGGCCAGCGCCATGCCTTTCGGGTTTTTATCCAGCGTGCCGTCGGGCAGGAATTTCGCCCAGAACCAGTCCTGGTTGTCCGGATCATAGCCCGCCTCGCGCCGGAACATCACGGTCACCGCGCCAAGGTGTTTTTCCGGCTCCATCTGCACCTGTTCGGCGGTCACACCCACCGGGCCATAGTTGCGCTTGACGATCAGGTCGCCGGTCCAGCCGTTGATCGTGCCCTTGGTATAGAAGGTCTCCAGCATCATGCCGTGCGGATCGGTGCCTTCGTAGGGAACCGTTGTAATGGCGTTGTCACCGGCAAGGTTCGAGGCCTCCATCAGGTCCCATAGAAGCTGTGCATATTCCACGTCCTCGGGGTTCCCGAACGGGGCCATATCCTGTGCGCTCGCCATGGAAAGCGGCGAAGCCAATGCGCCTGCAAGCGCCAGTCCAGCAATAAATTTTTTCATCGTGTCCTCCGTTAAAAACGATACCCGACCCTAACAAAGCCGCGCGCCATGTGTGGTAACTTGTCACACACGCCCGATCACAAATTCCGTGAACCGACGTGAGGCTTTCGTGAATACAGAGGGCTTCGCAGGACGTGCGAAACCTGCCAGACTGTGCCGGAAACCGACCGGAGGTGCCCCCATGTCCGCCATGCTGCTTGCCCTCGCCCTTGCCGTCACGCCGCCGCAAAACGGCTTTTGCGTGCGCAACCTGACGGAGGAGCCGTTGTTCTTTGCCACCGATGCGGGCGACGGCGGGCGCAGCTATGCGGAACTGGAAAGCGGCGGGATGCTCTGCACGGCGGTATCCGGCGCCCCGGCCAAGGGATTCGTCAGCGTCTTCGCCAGCCCCGATGCCATCGAGGGCTGTTCGCGGCTGGCGCGGGCCGGCGATCTGGTCGATTTGCTGGAATACGCCGATTTCGACCGCTGCCTTTGGGCCGATCCGGTGGAATAATCGCGAAAAACCTTGCACCTGCGGGCGGTTTGGTATTTTTGTGCGCATATTATCAAACCAGCGAGACTTTGACGTGCCCCATAGAATCCCCGCCGTTCAGGCCCCCGAACTTACCGTCGTCGTGCCCTGTTATAACGAGCGGGACAATGTGGCGCCGATGGTGGAAATGCTGGAGGCGGCACTGGCGGGCACCTCGTGGGAAGTGGTCTTCGTCGATGACGACAGCCCCGACGGCACCGCAGAGGCCGTGCGCGCGCTGGCGGCGGAAAAACCCTATGTCCGGCTGCTGCACCGCATCGGACGGCGCGGGCTGGCGGGCGCCTGTATCGAGGGGATACTCTCCTCCACCGCGCCGCTGGCGGCGGTGATCGACGGCGACCTGCAACATGACGAGACCAAACTGGCCGAGATGCTGCAATGTTTCCGCGACGATCCCGCGCTCGATCTGGCGATCGGCTCGCGCAATGTGGAGGGCGGCTCCAGCGGCACCGGCCTGTCGAGCGTGCGCAAATGGGGCAGCGATCTGGCCACCACGCTGGCCAAGAAAATGCTGCGCATTACCGCCAGCGACCCGATGAGCGGGTTTTTCATGGTGCGGCGCGAGAGCTTCAACGCCATCGTGCTGGGCCTGCAGACACAGGGGTTCAAGATCCTGGCCGATATGCTGTCGGCCAGCAAGGGCAAGTGGAAGATTTGCGAGGTGCCCTATACCTTCCGCGAACGCCGGCACGGCGAAAGCAAGATGGACAGCGCCGTGACGCTGGAATTCCTCGGGCTGTTGCTGTCGCGCCTGTCCGGCGGGCTGATGTCGATCCGGTTCGTGCTGTTCGGCATGGTCGGGGTTTCGGGAATTTTCGTGCAGCTTCTGGCCGTCTGGCTGATGCTGCGCGTGGTGCCGGAGCAGTTCGCCATCGCGCAGACGGTCGGGGTGTTCACCGCCATGACCACCAACTTTTTCCTCAACAACATGCTGACCTATCGCGACCGGGCGCTGAAAGGCGTGGCAATGCTCAGGGGGCTGTTGTCCTTCTATGTGGTCAGCGCCATCGGCGCGATTGCCAATGTCGGCGTGGCCGAGCTGATCTATTCCAGTTTCGGCAACTGGGCCTTTGCCAGCATCGTCGGCGCCTTCATGGGGGCGCTGTGGAATTTCCTCGCCAGTTCGCTGGTAACCTGGCGGGCGCGCTAGATGGCAACAGGGCGGCAGGTGCGGGCACTCTGGCTGATCCTCGGCACCGGTCTGCTGGCCAGGGTCCTGCTGGCGGTCTATCTGCCGCTCGCCATCGACGAAACCTATGCCATCGCCGTGTCGCGGGAATTCAGCTGGTCATTCTTCGACCATCCGCCGCTGGGGTTCTGGTCGGCGGCCGTGTCCGGCGCGCTGTTCGGCGAAAGCTATCCGGCGTTCCGCCTGCCCTATCTGCTCTATGGTCTCGGCACCGGTTATCTGCTGTATCGTATCGGGGCGGAACTGGCCGGGGCGCGTGCCGGTCTGTGGGCCGCCGCCCTGTATAACATCACCCCGTTTTTCGTGGTCTCCGGCGCTATGGCCGTGGTGCCGGACGGGCCGCTGGAACTGGGGCTGGCCTTTGCGATGCTCAACCTGCTGCGGGCGGCGAAAACCGGCGAAACGCGGTTCTGGCTGCGGGTGGGGATCGGTCTGGCGGTGGCTTTTGCCTCCAAGTATCAGGCGGTGCTGTTTCCGCTGGCCGTGGTGCTTTATGCGCTGGCCACCCCGTCGGCCCGGGTCTGGTTCCGCCAGAAGGGGCCGTATATTGCCAGTGCCGTGGCCCTGCTCGGGTTTCTGCCGGTGCTGGTGTGGAATGCGCAGAACGGCTGGATTTCCTTTGCCTTTCAGGGCGGGCGCGGCGGTTTCGGCTTCGATCCGCTGAATTTCGCGCGCATGGTTCTGGGGCAGACGCTCTATCTGTTGCCGGTCTCGGTTCTTGCCCTGCGCGCCATGCTGCGGGGGCTGAAAACGCCGGCGCTGCGCCTGACCGCCTTTGTGGCCATAACTCCCGTGGCGGTTTTCAACCTGCTGTATCTGTTTACCTCCGACTCGCTGCCGCACTGGCCCATGTCCGGCTGGCTGTTCGCGCTGCCGCTGGCCGGTGTGCTGCTGGCCGCGCGTCCGGCGCCGCGCCTCGTTCCCGCGCTCGGGGCGCTGTCGTGGCTGCTGGTCGCGGCGCTGGCCGTGCAGGCGCGCACCGGCCTGTTCACCCCCGACCCGCCACCCGCATGGGACCAGACGCGCGAGGTTTTCGATTGGCGCGCCCTGAAACCGGCGCTGGAACAGAGCGGCGCGCTTGACGGGGTAGAACTGCTGGCCGCGACCGACTGGCAGGATGCGGGGATCGTTTCCACCGCACTCGGCGGGACCTATCCGGTGCGGGTGCTGGACGATGCGCCGCACCATTTCGCCTTTATGTCCGGCCCGCGCACCGGTGGCAGGGGATTGCTGCTGCGCCCTGTCTATGCCGCCGATACCGAAGCCGCTGCCGCCGAACTGCTGCGTATGGCCCGCGCCATCGACCCGCAGGCCCGCGCCCTGCCCCCCGTTGTGCTGGAGCGCGGCAGCACGCCCTATATCGTCGTTCTGCCCGTGTCGCTGGAATTCCCCGAATAGCCGCGTTTTCGCTTTGGCTTCCCCGCGCGGCTGTCGTATGAACGGGACAAAGCGAAAGAGAGACCATGAGCAAAGACCCCCTCGTCATATTCACCCCCTCCGGCAAACGCGGCCGGTTCCCTGTCGGCACCAAAGTGCTAGACGCGGCGCGCCAGCTTGGCGTTGACCTCGATTCCGTTTGCGGCGGGCGGGGGATTTGCTCGAAATGCCAGATCACCCCGATGTTCGGGGATTTTCCGAAACACGGTGTCAACGTGCAGCCCGACGCCCTGTCGGAATGGAACGCGGTGGAGGAACGCTACAAATCCAAGCGCCACCTGATCGACGGGCGGCGGCTGGGCTGTCAGGCGACGGTGCAGGGCGATGTCATCATCGACGTGCCGCCGGAAAGCCAGGTGCATAAACAGGTGGTGCGCAAACGGGCCGAGGCGCGCGAGATCACGCTGGATGCCGCCACACGGCTGTATCTGGTCGAGGTGGCAGAGCCGGACATGCACGACCCCTCGGGCGATCTGGAACGGCTGGTCGCGGCGCTGGAGGAACAATGGGACCTGTCGGGCGTGACGGCGGACCTCGGTATTCTGGACACGCTGCAACAGACCCTGCGCAAG
>JALSHL010000257.1 GCA_026982255.1 Paracoccaceae bacterium
CGACAACCTGTCGACGGGCTGGCGCGATGCCGTGCAGTTCGGTCCGTTCGAACAGGGGGATCTGTGTGACGCCGACCGGATTTCCGAAGTGGTGCGCAAACACAAGCCGGCGGCAATTATGCACTTTGCCTCGCTGGCCGAGGTCGGACAATCCATGCAGGATCCGGGGCTGTATTGGCGGACGAACGTGTCGGGAGCACTCAACCTGTTGCAGGCTGCTGCCGACCACGGGGTGCCGGATTTCGTTTTTTCCTCTACCTGTGCCACCTATGGCGACCATGACGGCGTATTGCTGGACGAGGATACACCGCAGCGCCCCATCAACGCCTACGGCGCATCGAAACTTGCCATAGAGCAAATGGTGCAGAATTTTTCGCAGCGCTACGGGTTTTCCTACGCCATTTTCCGGTATTTCAACGTGGCAGGTGCCGATGCCTCCGGCATGATCGGGGAATTCCACGACCCCGAAACCCATCTGATTCCGCTGGCTATCGATGCGGCAACCGGGCGCCGTCCGGCGTTGACAATCTTCGGGCGTGACTACCCGACGCCCGACGGCACCTGCGTGCGCGACTATGTGCATGTCAGCGATCTGGCCGAAGCCCATGTGGCCGGTCTGGAATATCTGCAGGCGGGCAATCCGTCGAATGTTTTCAATCTTGGCACGGGCCACGGGTTCTCGGTGCAGGAGGTTGTCGATGTGGTTGCCAACGAAACCGGCAACAACACACCCGCGAATGACGGCCCCCGTCGCCCCGGAGACTGCGCCTTTCTGGTCAGCGGCAGCCGCCGCGCTACCGAAATCCTCGACTGGAGCCCGTGGCGCTCGACCCTGCCGCAGATGGTGCGCGATGCCATGCGCTGGCATGCAGGAAAGGGATATACATCCTGAATGCGGCCGGTTGTTCTGGATATTACGCGCACCGTTTCCCGGACAATCAAGGGCAGAGTGACGGGAATTGACCGGGTGGAACGGGCCTATATCGGCCATTTTCTGGAATATCCGTCACCGGTATTTTTCTTTTGCCGTATCGGCAGGCATGACATGGTGCTGGAACGCGATGCCATGGCAACCCTGTATCGGCTGATCGGGGCAAACGGCCCCTGGGACCGGCCTGCCCTGACGGCCTTGCGCCCCCGGGACGGCCAAAGGCGTTACCGTATCGAAAAAACGGTCCGGCGGCTTGCGCGGGGGCATCTGCCGCAGGCGTTTGCCTACCTGAATGTCGGGCATAGTAACCTCGGCGCGGGTGCGCTGCGGAAAATGCGCCGTGCCGGAGCGGAGCCGCTCGCCGTGCTGGTGCATGATATGATTCCGCTGGATTTCCCGCAGTTTTGCCGCCCCGAAACCGCGCGTATGTTCGAACGCAAGATGCGGTCCGTGGTTGCGCTGGCCGACGTCGTAATCTGCAATTCCGAACATACTTCCGGGCGCCTGTCCCATTGGGCCGCAACCTGGGGAAAGGATGCTCCGGTGCGGCAGGTTATCCCTCTGGGCACCGACCCGTTGCCGCAGCCTGCGGAGAGGCCGGCGGACGCCCGCCCGTATTTTGTTGTTCTCGGGACGATAGAACCGCGGAAAAACCACCGTTTGCTACTTGACATATGGAACGGCTTCACCCGCACTCTACCAGCCGGAGATATCCCGCACCTGCATATCATAGGAGAGCGCGGCTGGCTGAATTCCGGTGTTTTCAGGACGCTGGATAGTGCGGACTATATGGGAAAGACGGTGTTCGAGCATGGCAATCTGCCCGACGAGGCGGTTGCGCGGCTGCTGTCCGGTGCCCGCGCCCTGCTGTTTCCCTCCTTTGCGGAAGGGTTCGGCTATCCGGCGATAGAGGCTTTGCAACTGGGCACTCCGGTTGTTTCCGCGCCGCTGCCGAGCCTGCAGGAACTGGCACCCCGGGGAATCATCTTTATCGACGCAGAGGATGCAAAAACATGGGCAGATACAATCCTGACGATTACCCGCGGGGCAAAACCGGAGGTTCCGGCGCAAAACTTCCCGGATTGGGCCAGCCATTTCCATAATGTTGCCACAGTTATATCGCATAGCTAGTATGCGATAGTTAGTTATAAGTTGATGTTATGAGCCGCTTTGAACGATTTGCAGATTCATTTTATCTGCGCCACCAGCGACGCATCCGCCGAATTCGGGCGCTTCGCAAACAACGGGAACTGACCCTGATCCGGGACCGGAGCGGGGTATGCAGTGATTCCGGTATTTTCCTGTTCTCGGTGGTTCATAACGAGAAGCCCCATCTGCCGTATTTCCTCGAATACTATCGCAAGCTGGGTATCGAACATTTTTTCATAGTGGACAACAATTCCGAAGACGGATCGCGCGAGTATCTGTCGGCCCAGCCGGATGTGTCGTTGTGGAGCGCCGATGCCAGTTACAAGCGGGCGCATTTCGGAATGGACTGGCTGAACAGCCTGTTGCGCCGCTATGCGCGGGGTCATTGGGCACTGGTGGTCGATATAGACGAATTTTTCGTTTACCCCTATTGCGACACCCGCCCGCTGGCCGCATTGACGGACTGGCTCGATGCCTCCGCGATCAAATCCTTCGGGGCGCTCCTGCTGGATATGTATCCGGCTGGAAGTCTGGATAGCCCGCAGCCTGCGCCCGGTCGGGACCCGTTCGAATACCTGACGCATTTCGATTCGGGAAATTACACGCAAAAGCCGAACAGGCGATACGGAAATGTCTGGATTCAGGGCGGCCCGCGCCAGCGCGCGTTCTTTGGTGACAATCCGGCACATGCGCCTGCGCTCAACAAAATACCCTTGGTCAAATGGCAGCGCGGAAACGTGTTTATCAGTTCCACACACACATTGTTGCCGCGTGGCCTGAACAAGACCTACGAGGAATGGGGTGGCGAGAAGATTTGCGGTGTGCTTCTGCACGCCAAACTCCGCCCCGACCTGAAAGACAAGGCCGAGCGCGAACTGACCCGTCGCCAGCATTATGCCGGCAGTCGCGAATACCGCGCCTATCGCGAGGCCGACGAAACCGGCATTGTTCTGCATCATGAACACTCGACCCGGTATCAGGGATGGCGGCAACTGGAGAATCTCGGCCTGATGTCTGTGGGGGGCTGGGCGTGACACTTGCGATAGCCATCCTCGCCAACCGCAATCTGGACCGCGTGGCCCAACTGGCCGAGTCTCTGGATGCAACCCCGGTCAGGGTTTGCATCCATGTGGATGCGCATGTCGACGATACCGCCTATTTCGCGTTGAAACGCAGACTGGCGGCAAGGGACAATATTGTTTTTGCCGACCGCATAGCCTGCGCCTGGGGGCATTTTTCGCTGGTCGAGGCGGAACTGGCCCTTTGCCGGAAAATCCTGTCGACCTGGGATTCGGTCGAGCATATCCAGTTGATAAGCGGGGACAGCCTGCCGATCAAACCGGTGTCCGATCTGCTGGCATTTCTCGCAAAACACAAGGGTGTCGATTTCATCGAAAGTGTTTCGGTTGTCAGGGACGACTGGATTGTCGGCGGTCTCGGCATCGAGCGTTTCACGTTGCGTTTTCCGTTCCTGTGGAAAAAACAACGCCGTCTGTTCGACCTGTGGGTATCGGTGCAGCGCCGGCTCCGGCTCCAGCGGGCAATTCCCGACAATATCAAACCGCATATAGGCAGCCAGTGGTGGTGCCTGACGCGCAAAACGGTCCTGTCCATTCTGAACGATCCGGACAAAGAGTCCATCGACGCCTATTTCCGCACAACCTGGATCCCCGACGAGTCCTACTTCCAGACGCTTGCACGCAAGCATTCCGCCGCACTGCAGTCGCGTTCGCTGGTATTTTCCCACTTCGACCATCAGGGGAAGCCGGTCATCTATTACGATGACCACGCCGATATGCTGGCCGGTGTCGATGCCTTTTTCGCCCGCAAAATATGGCCGGGGGCCGAAGGGCTGTATCAACGGTTTACCGGTGGTTTTCCGTATCTCCCGACCGGTCCGGTCAACTCGCTTGCATCGCATATCGAGCAGGCAACCGAGCGGCGACGCATCGGGCGTTCTGGACTGCATATGAGCGGCCGTGCCCCGAACCGCTGGTATGAACCGCAACCGGCAACCGCTGCTCCGTATCAGGTTTTTGGCGGATTTTCCGCCTGCTATCCGGGGTTCGTGGAATGGCTGGGGCAGAAACAGCCCGCACCGGTTCACGGCCGGCTGTTTGCGCCGGACCGTGTGTATTTCGCCAACCGCGCCGAGGTCGGGCCGGGCGGGTTGTCCAGCCGGCCGCACATCAGGGACAACGCGCCGGAATGTTTCCTTCGCAATCTGGCATGGCAGTCCCGCGGCGGGACTTTTGCATTCCGGTATGAACCGATGGATTCCCCGTCCATCGAAAAATTCCTTGCGCGTGATCCGAATGCCGGCATCCATATCATACAATATGGCTGGATTCTGGAATTGGCAGAACGCGGGATTACCAATCCGGACGTCTTGCGGGTGGCGGCTGTCCACCTTCTGGCGCGCGAACAGGGTTTCCTCAATCTGATTCAGGGGGCCGAGGCAAAATGCACTCCGCGCATTTGGACATTGGGCGAGGCGCTGTCCAATCCGGCGCCGGTTTTGTCAGGAGTATTATCCGGGCTCGGTGTGGACAGGCCGAAAACCCCGATGGCACTGCCCGCAGTCGCGGATATGGACAAAGCCCACGCCTTTGCCCGCATGTTGAAAAACATCGGTGTTGATATTGATTTGCACAAACTCGATACTGTCCCCGCGCGGGAGGTGAACCCGCGGGCAGTTTCGGGCAGACAATGAACCAGCGGAAATTCCGGTATTTCGCCATTTTCGGCACCATGCGCAGCGGGTCGAACCTGCTGGAGCAGGCCCTGAACCAGTTCGACGGCATCCGCTGCTATGGAGAATTGTTCAACCCGTCCTTTATCGGCGGCCCGCGACAACAGGACAGCTTCGGTTTTTCTCTTGCGGAGCGGGAGCGGGATCCCGTGGCCCTGATCGAGGCAATGATAGATGCGGCCGGAGATTCCATCGCGGGCTTTCGCATTTTCGACGGTCACGATCCCCGCATTACCGAACACGCCCTGCGTGATCCGCTTTGCGCCAAAATACTGTTGCGCCGGGATTTTCTGGACAGCTACGTTTCCCTGAAAATCGCCCGCAAAACCGATCAGTGGCTGTTGCGCAACGCGCCGCAACGGAAAAAGGCAACGATTCGTTTCGATGCCGCGGAATTCGCGCAGTATCGCCGGCAAAAACAGGCGTATTTCGATCGTATCCGCAAGGCGTTACAGGAAAGTGGCCAGACCGCGTTCGAACTGACCTATCCCGCGCAAAAGGATGTCGGTGTTCTGAACGGCATCGCACAGTTCCTCGGTGCGTCGGCGCGGATCAGGACTCTCAAGGAAACCATCCGCCCGCAAAACCCCGAGCCGCTTTCCGAAAAGGTCGAGAATTTCGCGGAAATGCAGGCCGCTCTGGCATTGCAGGAGAGGGCGGGCACAGTGACCGGCGCGGCCGATCCGCTCATGCGTGCCAATATTCCGCGCATGGTTACCTGCACCACCCATCCGGTCCTGTTCGCCCCGATCCCCGGAGGCCCGAACGAGGAAGTCCTGCGCTGGATGGCCCGCCTCGACGGCGCACCGGAGCCGGAGAGCGGATATCGCGCGGCCGTGCAGACCGGCACGCTGCTGCACACCGGCCACAGCCAGCGCACGTTGTTCGAGTGGATGCACTCCAACCCCGATGTGCAGGTGATCAGCGCGGTGCGCCACCCGTTGCCACGGGCATACGATGCCTTCATGTCAAAGATATTCGCGACCGGCCCGGGCACCTACGACATGATCCGCAAGCAACTGGTCGAGAGTTTCGATGTCAACCTGCCCGACGCCGCGGACATCGACGCCGGAACCTATGGCATCCGCGAGCATCGCAATGCCTTTCACGCTTTCCTGCGGTTTTTGAAATCCAATCTTGCCGGCCAAACCAGCATCAGGATCGATGGACTCTGGGCCAGCCAGATGTCGTTTCTTGCTGCCTTCAACACGGCGGTGCCGGTGACACTTGTTGCGCGCGAGGGTCGGCTCGATGGCGCTTTTCGCTATGTCGAATCCCTGCTGGATATTCCGCCGCCGCAACTGGGTCCCCCGCTGCGGCCGGAACACCGGTTTCCGCTCGACAAAATATATACGCGCCAGACGGAAAATCTGGCGCGCAAGGCTTACAACGTCGATTATACCCGTCTGGGCTTTGACGATTATCAGGCCGCCTTGGAGGCCTGATCCGCCGTCAGAATCGCGAACAGGGCATTCGGATCGTCCGAGGACCGCAATTTTGCGCATATCGCGGGATCCCGCAACGTGCGCGAAACCTGTGCCAGTGCCTTCAGGTGATCGGCGCCGGCCCCTTCGGGCGCAAACAGGCCGAACACCAGATCGACCGGCTGGCCATCGACAGATTCGTAATCCACCGGTTTTTCCAGCCGGACAAACACGCCCTTGATCCCGTCCAGACCGGCAAGCCGCGCGTGCGGAATGGCGACACCGTTTCCCATGCCGGTCGGGCCGAGCAGCTCGCGTTCCTGCAATGCGGCAAACACTTCGCGCGCAGGCAGGGCATAGACCGCACCGGCCACCTGTGCGATTTCCTGCAACAGACGTTTTTTGCTTGTGGCTTTCAGCTGTGAAACAACAGCTTCGGCCGACAGGATTCTGGAAAGTTCCATATCGGTCTCTTTTCGCGGGAGGCCCGTTTAAGGGCTACTTCATGTTACGTGGGTCTATCCAGCCGATGTTTCCATCCTCACGTGTGTGAACCACGTTCACACCTCCGTGAGAGGAATTGCGGAAAACCAGCATTTCGGCACCGGCCAGTTCCATCTGCATAACCGCCTCGCCAACCGAGAGGGTCTGGATCTTGGTTTCCATCTCCGCCACGATGATCGGCTGCAGGCTCTCCGGCTCTTCCTCTTCGACATCGCTGGAGGGCGCCAGAACATAGGAGGGGGCGCCGATCGTCTCGATCGGGTCCACACGGTCCTTGTGGTGGTCTTTCAGGCGGCGCTTGTAACGGCGCAGCTGTTTTTCCATCCGGTTTACCGCGCCCTCGAAAGCGTCGTAAATCTCCTCCGCGCGGCCTTTTGCCTGCGCATTCATGCCGGTGGAAAGGTATACGGAAATATCACAGATGAATTCATAACCGTCCTTGGAAAAGGTCACATTCGCATCCAGAGGACGTTCGCCCACGGAATATTTTCCGACGGCTTCCTTGAGGTGCTTCTCCACATGGGTGCGCAGCGCGTCGCCCACATCGATATGTTTTCCACTGATCTGAATTCGCATGATCTCTCCCCGTAATAGGTCGGCAGGGGCCGACGTTGGGTTAAATATTCCCGGCCCCGCAGAAGCGCGGAACCTAGGGTCTGACCGGAACAGAGTCAACAACCGCAATGAACAATTCGGGACAATAACGGGGCCTTTCCCCCGATTATCATCAGGTCCGGATGCGTCGCCGCCGACTCGAGGAAGGTATACCCATACCCTCACGATATTTCGCAACGGTCCGCCGCGCAATATCCACGCCCTCTTCTTCGAGGATTTTTCTTATTTTTTCGTCGGAATACACCCGGCTGCCTGTTTCCGAGGCAACAAGTTGCCGAATACGTTCTTTCACCACAGCCGTGGTCGGCTGGTCCGTTCCGTTTCCGGTGCCGGTAGAGCGCAGGAAAAAGAATCGCATCTCGAAATTCCCGCGCGGGCATTCCAGATATTTCCCGCGGGTCACACGGCTTACGGTCGCTTCGTGCAGGCCGGTTTCCTCTGCGATATCGGCCAGTGTCAGCGGGCGCAGCCCCGCAATACCGTCATCGAAAAACCGGAACTGGTGCCGGACGACGGCCTGTGCCACCTGCAACACGGTTCTGGCCCGCCGGTCGAGCGCCCGGACCACGAACCGGGCACGGGTCCGGTTTTCGGCGATATAGTCGCGACTGTCCCGGTCATTCAGCGCAACGGCATAGGTCTCGTCGATCAGCACTCGCGGGACGGCTTCGGGGTTCAGTTCCACCAGCCAGCCACGATTGCCGTCCCGCCGCACGATGATTTCCGGCACGACGGTATGCACGGACATGATATCGAATCCTGCGGCGGGGCGGGGGTTGGTGCTGTGCAGTATCGCGATGGCCGCCTCCAGTTCCGCCAGCGTTATACCCAACCGGCGGGCCAGCGCGGGGTAGTTCCCATGCGCCAGCAGGTCGAGGTTGTCCAGAAGCGCAGAGACCTCCGGCGTCATACGCCCGCTTTCGACCAGTTGCAGCATCAGACATTCCCGCAAATCCCGCGCGCCGATTCCGGTCGGCTCGCAGCCTTGCAGGATCCGGACTGCCTGTTCCAATACCGGCGCGCCGACTTTCAGGCGGGCCAGCAACTCGGGCACGGGGGTGGCCAGAAATCCGTTTTCGTTCAATTCGTCCACCAGCGCGCAGGCAACCCCGGCCAGTGCGGCATCGCGTTCGGACATCTGTATCTGGCGGTAGAGGCGTTCGCGCAGGCTCGGCTCGTCCGCGATGGTTTCGATGCCGTCCGGGAATCCGTCCGGCTGTTGTGCGGGCGCATGGCGCCGGACCGGACCGTCGAAGGCAAGCAGCGGGTTTTTCCCGACCTCCTCTTCCAGCAGCGCGCCGAGTTCCTCGCTGGTCATGCCCAGCATTCCGATTGCCTGACGCAATTGCGGCGTCATCGTCAGCTGCTGGCGTTGCCGCAGCTCCAGCTTCGGACTCATGGCCATGCGGTGCGATTGCCCCTCGATGGTTCAGATGGCGGCTTCAATACTGGAACTGTTCGCCCAGATAGACCCGCCGGACGTTGGAATCCTGCACCACTTCGGCCGGCGTTCCGCTTTTCAGAACCTTGCCGTCGTGCAGGATATAGGCCCGATCCACAATATCGAGCGTCTCGCGCACATTGTGGTCGGTGATCAGGACCCCGATGCCGCGGTCCTTCAGGTGCGCCACCAGATCACGGATCTCTCCAACCGCGATCGGGTCCACACCGGCAAACGGCTCGTCGAGCAGCACATAGTTCGGCTGGCCCGCCAGACAGCGGGAAATCTCCACCCGTCGCCGCTCCCCGCCCGACAGCGAGATCGCGGGGGCACGTCGCAGGTGGGTGATGGAAAATTCCCCCATCAACTCCTCCAGCACCTGTTCGCGCTTGTGTTTGTCCTTGAAATGCAGCTCCAGCACGGCGCGAATATTGTCCTGCACCGACAGGCCGCGGAAAATGCTCGCCTCTTGCGGCAGATAGCCGATTCCCAGTTTGGCGCGGCGATACATCGGCAGGTTGGTGGCATCGACGCCGTCGATAATAACCTGCCCGGAATCCGGCATCACCAGACCGGCAACCGCATAGAAACAGGTGGTTTTCCCTGCCCCGTTCGGCCCGAGCAGGGCCACGACCTCGCCGCGGTGCAGTTCCATCGACATATCGCGCAGAACCGGCCGCTTGCCATAGCTCTTGCCCATATGCGAAACGATCAGGCCGGCAGAACCGTCCCGAACCTCGAGATTCGGCACCATGCTCAATTGCCTGCACCCGATTGCAGGATGGTCTGCACACGCCCCTCTATCACGGCGGTGCCGGCGTTCAGGTCAATCCGCATCTTCTGGCCCGACAGAGCATTGCCCCCCTGGGTAAGGATGACATTTCCGCTCATGACCAGTTCTTCCTTGACCATATCCAGTTCGGCGTAATCGGCCTCGGCGGCCTCGGAGCCGTTGGTGAATGTCACGTTACCGAAGGCAATCAGAGACGAAATAGCCCCTGTCGCGCCGGCGGCCACATCCTTGTAGACGACTTCGACCTTGTCTGCGGTCAAGCGCATATCCTCGATCCCGACCACGACATTGCCCGAGAAAACCGCCTTGCCGGTGGTCTGGTCGATTCCCAGACGGTCCGCGGTTACCGAAATCGGGGTGTCACCCTGCGACGACAGGCCGATAAACGGAACCTGGGCACCCTGACCCAGAACCGGCGCTATCGGAAACGCGGCCAGCGCCGCCAGTGTCAGGCCAAAAAGAAACGGTTTGTTCATTCGGTCGGTGCCTCGTTTTCGGGTGTTTCTTGCACAGTAAACGTGAGTCTAACGCCATTTTCAAACCAAATCATCCGGTTTTCTTCGGCGCCTTTGCGAACGGTGGAAATCCGCAGGTTTCCGGCCTCGATCTCGCCCATGGGGCTGGTGGCGCGGATGGGCCCGTTGCTGGTCAGGGTGCCCGCATCCATGTCGGCAAATATCTTGTCCGAGCGTGCGCGCAACCCGTTCGAGAACGTCAGGTCGCTTCCCTCGAACAGGCGGATGTTCCGCGTTTCCAAATCGATCTCGGCCTCTTTTGCCGCGATTTCGATTGTCAGGCCGTCAAACAGGCGGATTTCCCCGGACAGGCCGGAGGCCAGCACCTTCGTCGGAGCAGGGGCATCGGGCAACAGCAACTCGGCCGAGAAATAATAGACGTCGCCATCGGCATTGCTGCCGGAAAAGCGCGGCTTTGTAACCCGCATACCGGATTCCAGCGCCACGAAATCGGCCTTGGAGAACTCCAGCCCGCCTTCGAGCGTCCGTTCCTTGGTGAACAGGAAAACGGTTGCCAGCAGGCCGATCGCGATCAGCGGCAGGATGATTTTCATCAGATAGACGAAGCGGGTGTAGCGGGCTGTATGGTGCACCATGTTCAGGCCACCCCCGCGCGCAGGCAGTCGTGCAGATGCAGAATACCGACCACGGCGGCGCCTTCTCCGGTCACGAACAATCCGGTTACCTTGCAGGTATTCATCAGCGCCAGAGCCTCGCTCGCCAGCGCCGACTGCCGGATGGTCAGCGGATCGGGGGTCATGACTTCCCGCGCGGTCCGTGTCAGCAGGCCGTCCATATTCCGCCGCAAGTCCCCGTCTGTCACAACGCCGGCAAGCCGCCCGTCCGCATCGCATACGCCCGCAATGCCGAACCCTTTTTGCGTCATCTCCAGCAGCGTGTCGCTCATCAGGGTATCACCGCCCACCAGTGGAATATCCGGCTCGCCGTGCATCAGGTCGGCAACCCGCAGCAGTTTCGCACCCAGCGTGCCACGCGGATGCAGGGCGTGGAAATCCTCGCGGGAAAAATCGCGATGCTCCATCATGCTGATCGCCAGCGCATCGCCCAGCGCAAGGCTCATGCTGGTCGAGGTCGTGGGCGCCATGCCGACGGCGCAGGCTTCCGGCGCGTCGGGTAGAACCAGCGCGATGTTGGCGTTTTGCAGC
>JALSHL010000258.1 GCA_026982255.1 Paracoccaceae bacterium
TGCTGTCCAGCATCCCCAGCGCCTCGCGCATGCGGCATGCCGACGGCGTGTCCAGATTGCCGAACTGCGAATGCGAGCAAAGCGCCACCTTCGGCTCCAACCCGAAACGCCGCACATGGCGGGCAGCGGCAATCACCGTGTCGGCCATCTGCTGCGCGCTCGGTTCCGCATTCACATGGGTATCGGCGATAAACAGCGGGCCCTTTTCAAGGATCATCATCGACAGGGCACCAATCGGGTGCAGGTCTTTGTTTCCAAGAACCTGTTCTACATAGTTCAGGTGCCACAGATATTGCCCGAAGGTGCCGCAGATCATGCTGTCCGCATCCCCCCGATGTACCATCACCGCGGCAATGGCGGTGGTGTTGGTGCGCAGGATCGCCTTGGCCAGATCGGGGGTCACCCCGCGGCGCTGCATGATCTCGTGATAGCTGCCCCAGTATTCACGAAAACGCGGGTCGTTCTGCGGATTTACCAGTTCGAAATCCCGCCCCGCTTTCATCGGCAGACCGAATTTCTCCAGCCGTGCCTCGACCACCTCGGGGCGGCCGATAAGGATGGGCCGGTCGGTCGTTTCCTCGGTCATCGCATGGGCAGCGCGCAGCACGCGCTCGCTCTCGCCCTCGGCAAAAACGATTTTGCGCACGGCGGTGCGGGCGGCCTCGAACACCGGCCGCATGATAAGCGCGGATTTGTAGACGGAGCTGTCCAGATGCTCGCGGTAGGCCTCCAGATCGGCAATCGGGCGCGTGGCAACCCCGCTCGCCATCGCCGCACGGACCACCGCACAGGAAACCGTCGCCAGCAAGCGCGGATCGAAGGGTTTCGGAATCAGGTAGTCCGGTCCGAACGTCAGGTCCTCGCCCTTGTAGGCAGCTGCGGCCTCGGCGCTCGACGACGCACGGGCCAATTCGGCAATCCCCTCGACACAGGCAATCTCCATTTCATCGTTGATCGTGGTCGCCCCCACATCCAGCGCGCCGCGAAAAATGAACGGGAAACACAGCACGTTGTTGACCTGATTGGGAAAATCCGAACGCCCCGTGGCGATAATCGCATCCGGCGCCACCGCGCGCACCGCATCCGGCATGATCTCCGGTGTCGGGTTGGCCAGCGCCAGCACGATCGGCTGACGGGTCATCTTCGCCACCATTTCCGGTTTCAGAACCCCGGGACCGGAAAGGCCGAGGAACAGGTCCGCGCCCCCGATTACATCATCCAGCGTGCGTAGATCCGATTTTTGCGCAAACATCGCCTTTTGCGGCGTCATTTCCGCCTCGCGCCCCTCGTAAACCAGACCGGCAATATCGCAAAGCCAGATATTCTCGCGTTTCACCCCCAGTTTCACCAGCATGTTCAGGCAGGCAATGCCCGCCGCACCGCCACCGGTGGAAACAACCTTGATATCCGCGAATTTCTTGCCCGCAACATGCAGCGCATTGGTCGCCGCCGCGCCAACCACAATCGCCGTGCCGTGCTGGTCGTCGTGGAATACCGGAATACCCATACGTTCGCGGCAGAGTTTTTCGACGATAAAACATTCGGGCGCCTTGATATCCTCCAGATTGATCGCCCCGAAGGTCGGCTCCAGCGCGGTGA
>JALSHL010000259.1 GCA_026982255.1 Paracoccaceae bacterium
GCGGCTTGTTCGGCAATAGTGGCTTGATTTTGCTGAATTGTTCTTCCGTTAACCAAAATGTTCCAGACATGAAAACCTCCCTGTTTCATATCTTGAATCACATTCTGATTTATAGGTCTACGCCCTAATCGAGGTGCGTCGATGAAGGGTGCCGCCTTAACCTTCGCCAAGCGCGGCGGCGATATCCTTGATGCGCAGCATCAGAACCAGCGGCTCTATCGGGCTTTCGACAAATCCATGTTCCAGATAGAACGCCTTGGCTCGGTCATTCAGCGCATGCACCAGAACCGCCGCCGCCCCGATTTCCTGCGAGGCATTCAGAACGCGCAGCAACGCATCCCGCAGCAGCGCCGCACCGATCCCGTTGCCCTGTTCACGCTTGTCCACCGCCAAACGGCCGAGGATGATGACGGGAACCGGGGACGGCATATTGCGCCGGACCTTGCTCGGGGCCTCATCCCGCTCGACCGCACCCGCAGCCAAAGCGTAATAGCCGACAACGGCATTGCTGCGGCACACGACATAGATCCGCGAGGCTCCCGACGCCTGATTGCCCCGCGCACGGCGTTTCAGCCACTGGTCAAGGCTTGGCGCGCCACAGTCAAACGCATCCAGTTCATGAGTGTCGTCGAGAAGTTCCGGTGCCCGCGGGGGCGATTTTGGCACACTCATTCCTCCCACGGGGCCTTGGTTGCCATCAGTTTACGCAAGGTTTTCGAGGGGCTTGCGGGCGCATCAAGCGCGGCTTGGAAAGCATCAAACCGATCAGGGTCCAGCCGGAACAGGCTGCGATCAAGCAACGCGTCTTCTGCTGCGCGCCGTGTGGCCTCGAGCATGAATTCGGTGCGGTTCTTGCCCAAAGCGTCCGCCGCGCGATCGATAAGATCCCGGTCACGTCGGGTGACGCGCAGGTTGATCAGCGATTTGTGCGCGGCGGGGGTGGCAGCGTGGGATACGGGCATGGGTTTCTCCGGAATAGGTGATGCTTGCAGTGTAAAGACGATAGATATACAAATCAAGAGGCAACGTAATGGCAAAGCAATTCCCCCAATCCCTGCAAACCCACTTTGAGTCCGGCACCACCACACTCGCCTGGTGCTGGCGGCTGACCCGCAACGACGGGGCAGTATTTGGTTTCACCGACCACGATCGCCCTCTGACGTTTGACGGGACCACATTCGAGCCCGAGTCCGGTTTCACCGCCTCGGAAATCCGCGCTGGCTCCGATCTGTCGGTCGATGCACAGGAGGCCGAAGGCGTGTTGACCTCGACCACCATCACAGAGACCGATATTCTCGACGGCCGCTGGGACAATGCCACCGTGGAGATCTGGCGCGTCAACTGGGCCGACACCACCAGCCGTGCCCTGCTGCGCCGCGGGGGCATCGGTCAGGTCCGGCGCGGGCGGCTGCATTTCGTCGCCGAGATGCGCAGCCTCGCCCATGTGTTGGGCCAGACCATCGGGCGAACGTTCCAGGCGAGTTGTGACGCGGCATTGGGGGATGTGCGCTGTGGTGTCGATTTGAACGCTCCGGCATTCAAGGCGACCGGTATGACCACCACCCCGAACCTGTCCTTGCC
>JALSHL010000260.1 GCA_026982255.1 Paracoccaceae bacterium
CATGGCCATCGGCCCTATCGAGCCGCAATTCCTGGCGGCGATGCTGGACGGGCTGGGGATCTCGCAGGCGGAATACGGGGCGCAGAACGATCTGGCGGAATACCCGCGGCAGGTGGCGCTCCTTTCGAGTATTTTTGCAAAGAAGACGCAGGCGGAGTGGTGCGAGGTTTTCGATGGCACCGATGCCTGTGTGACCCCTGTCCTGCGTTATGACGCCGTCGGCACGCACCCGCATATGCAGGCGCGCGGAGCCTTGACCCGGCATGACGGGCTGGACCACCCTGCCATAGCGCCGGTGTTGGACGGGCAGGCGCCTTCTGCCGATATCCCCGCCGATGGCGGCGATACCCGCGCGGTTCTGGAAAAGGCGGGTGTGTCGAAATCCCGTATTGCCGCGCTGCTGGAATCGGGTGTAATCCGGTCCACATGAGTATCGCCAAAACCCCGATTACCGTTATCGGCGCCGGTATCGCCGGTCTGGCCGTTGCCACCTCGCTGGCGCAGCGCGGGGCGCGCGTCACCGTGCTGGAACAGGCTGCCGAACTGGGCGAGGTCGGTGCCGGATTGCAAATCTCCCCCAACGGTGTCGCGGTGCTGGAGGCCCTGGGCCTGCGCGAACGCGCCGCCATGCTGGCCAACACCCCCGAGGCCGTCAGCCTGCGCGACATGGCCGACGGGCGCGAGGTTGCCCGCCTGCCCATGGGCGAAACCGCCGTCAAACGCTGGGGCCGCCCCTATTGGCAATTCCACCGCGCCGACCTGCTCGGCCTGCTGGCCATGGGCGCACGCGAGGCGGGGGTGGAGATAAAACTCGGCCAGCGTATCGACTCGATTGCCGGTATCGCCGGTCTGGTCATTGCCGCCGACGGCGTGCGCTCCGGCGTGCGCAGCGAAATATTCGGGGGCCAGCCGGCGCAATTCACCGGACAGGTCGCCTGGCGCGGCCTGATCCCCGCCGATGCCGTCCCCGGCAGGATCGCCAACGCGGCCACTGTTTATATGGGACCGGGTCGCCATCTGGTGACCTACCCGTTGCGCGGCGGCTCCATGATCAATTTCGTCGCTGTCGAGGAACGCAAGGAATGGGTGGACGAGGGCTGGAATGTCCCCGATTCCCCCGACAACCTGCGCGCCGCCTTCGCCGGTGCCGCCCCCGATGTCACCGGCTTGCTGAAACGGGTGGAGGAGACTTTCCTCTGGGGTCTGTTCAACCATCCGCGGCTGCCGGAGTGGCACAAGGGAAAGGTCGCCCTGATCGGGGACGCCTGCCACCCGATGCTGCCGTTTCTGGCGCAAGGCGCGGTCATGGCGCTGGAGGACGCCTGGGTGCTGGCGCAGGAGCTCGACCGGCGGGGCATTGTCGAAGGGCTGGCCGAATACGAACGCCGCCGCAAACCCCGCGCCACCCGCGTGCAGAAGGCCGCCGCCACCAACGCCACCGCCTATCACCTGCGCGACCGCACCCTGCGCGGCGTGGCACATTTCGGCCTCTCGACCGTTTCGCGGTTTGCGCCCTCGGCGCTGCTGGGGAAATTCGACTGGCTTTATGGTGTGGATGTCACCAAAGGCGAATAACTACGTTGACAATTTGTCGATAAAGTGTTGACGTAATCCCCGCAACCACACACGGGGAAAATCATGGGCACGAAACAGTGGGATTTCTGGATTGATCGCGGCGGCACCTTTACCGACATCGTGGCGCGTGACTCCGACGGCGTGATCCGCGCCCATAAACTGCTGTCCGAAAACCCCGAGGCCTACGCCGACGCCGCCATTCAGGGTATCCGCGACCTGATGGGGCTGGAAGCCGGCGCGCCGATCCCCTCGGACCGGATTGCCGCCGTCAAGATGGGCACCACGGTTGCTACCAACGCCCTGCTGGAACGCAAGGGCGACGCCACGCTTCTGGTTACCACCCGCGGTTTCCGCGACGCGCTGGAAATCGGCTATCAGGACCGCCCCGATATTTTCGCGCGCGAGATTATCAAGCCCGAACTCCTCTATTCCGACGTAATCGAGGTGGCCGAGCGCCTGCGCGCCGACGGCACGGTGGAGGCCGCGCCCGATCCCGACCGGGTGCGCGCCGATTTGCAGGCCGCCTATGATTCCGGCATCCGCGCTGTGGCCATCGTTTTCATGCACGCCTATGCCTATCCGCAGCACGAACAGTTGGTCGCCGACATCGCCCGCGAGATCGGCTTCACACAGGTTTCCGCCAGCCACGCGGTGTCGCCCCTGATGAAACTCGTCGGACGGGGCGACACCACGGTGGTGGACGCCTACCTCTCGCCCATCCTGCGCCGCTATGTGGAACAGGTGGCGGCGGAACTGGGGGAGGGCGTGCGCCTGATGTTCATGATGTCCTCGGGCGGGCTGACGGCGGCGGAACTGTTCCAGGGCAAGGACGCGATCCTTTCCGGTCCGGCGGGCGGCGTGGTCGGCGCGGTGCAGACCTCGGCCCTTGCGGGATTCGAACAGATTATCGGCTTCGACATGGGCGGCACCTCGACCGACGTCTGCCACTACGACGGCGCCTTCGAGCGCGCCTTTGAAACCGAGGTCGCCGGTGTGCGCATGCGCGCCCCGATGATGCGTATCCATACAGTGGCGGCGGGGGGCGGATCGATCCTCTCCTACGACGGCCAGCGGTTCCGCGTCGGCCCCGAAAGTGCCGGTGCCAACCCCGGCCCGAAATGCTACCGTCGCGGCGGGCCGCTGGCGGTCACCGACGCCAACGTCATGCTGGGCAAGTTGCGGGCCGAGAATTTCCCGAAAATCTTCGGTCCCGACCAGAACCGGCCGCTGGATGTGGAGGCCGTGCAGGCCGCCTTTGCGGATCTCGCCGCCGAGATCGGGGACGGCCGCACGCCGGAACAGGTGGCCGAGGGCTTCCTGTCTATCGCTGTGGAAAACATGGCCAACGCCATCAAGAAAATCTCGGTCCAGCGCGGTTATGACGTGTCGGGCTATGCGCTCACCTGTTTCGGCGGGGCGGGCGGGCAGCACGCCTGCGCCGTGGCTGATGCGCTGGGCATGGAAACCGTGATCGTGCATCCGCACTCCGGTATCCTGTCCGCCTACGGTATGGGGCTGGCCGACATCCGCGCCAACCGCACCCGCGCGGTGGTGGAGCCGCTGGGGCAGGCCGACACCGCCCCCCTGATCGCGGCCCTGAGCGCCGAAACCGAGGCCGAACTGGCCGGGCAGGGCGTCCCCGCCGACGACATCGAAACCCACCCGCGCCTGCACCTGCGCTATGACGGCACCGACACGCCGATCGCCGTCGATCTGGCCGACGAGGCCACCATGCGCGCCGCGTTTGAAACCGCACACAAGAAACAGTTCGGTTTCGTTTTCGAGGGCAAACAGATCATCATCGAGGCCGCCGAGGTCGAATCCGTCGGCGGCGGTGCCAGCATCGACGAACCGGCGCTGCCCGAGGTCGAAACCGAAGTCCCCCCGACCGAGACCGCCCGTGTCTTTTCCGGCGGCACATGGCACGACGCCGGCGTGTTCCGCAACCGCGATACCTTCCGCCCCGGCCAGAAGTTCACCGGCCCCGCCCTGATTGTCGAGCCGCACCAGACCGTGGTCATCGAACCGGGCTGGCAGGCCCGCGTCAACGCCCACAACCATATCATCCTGCGCCGCATCACCGCGCTGGAGCGCCAGCACGCCGTAGGGACCGAGGCCGATCCGGTGATGCTGGAGGTCTTCAACAACCTGTTCATGTCGATTGCCGAACAGATGGGCGTCACCTTGCAGAACACCGCCTATTCGGTGAACATCAAGGAACGGGTCGATTTTTCCTGCGCCGTGTTCGCCGCCGATGCCTCGCTGGTGGCCAACGCGCCGCATATGCCGGTGCATCTGGGGTCTATGGACCGCTCGGTCGAGGCGATCATCGCCCAGAATGCCGGCAGGATGCGCCCCGGCGATGTCTTTGCCCTGAACGCCCCCTACAATGGTGGCACCCATCTGCCCGACATCACCGTGGTGACGCCCGTATTCGACGACGCGGGCGAGAATATCCTGTTCTATGTGGCCTCGCGCGGGCACCATGCCGATGTCGGCGGCTCCGCTCCCGGCTCCATGACGCCGCTGGCCACCAATGTGGACGAGGAAGGCGTGCTGTTCGACAACTTCCTGCTGGTGGACCGCGGCGAATTCCGCGAGGACGCCCTGCGCGAACTGTTGACCAACCACAAATACCCCTGTCGCAACCCCTACCAGAATATCGCCGACCTCAAGGCGCAGATCGCCGCCAACGCCAAGGGCATCGCCGAGTTGCGCAAGATGGTCCGGCAATTCGGCCTGCCGGTGGTCAACGCCTATATGCAGCACGTCCAGAATAACGCCGAGGAAAACGTCCGCCGTGTGATCGAGGTGCTGAAGGATTCCGAATGGGAAACGCACACCGATCAGGGCGCGGTGATCAGGGTAAAGATCACCGTGGACAAGGCCGCGCGTTCCGCAACGGTCGATTTCACCGGCACCAGTCCGCAACAGGACAGCAACTTCAACGCGCCCGAGCCGGTGGCACGGGCCGCCGTTCTGTATGCTTTCCGCCTGATGGTGGACGGCAACATCCCGATGAACGCCGGTTGTCTGAAACCGATCGACATCATCATCCCCGAGGATTGCATGCTGCGCCCGAAATATCCGGCCGCCGTGGTTGCCGGCAATGTGGAGACCTCGCAGCACGTCACCAATACCCTGCTGGCGGCGCTCGGCGCCATGGCCAACTCGCAGGGCACCATGAACAACCTGACGTTCGGCAACGACGAATACCAGTATTACGAAACCATCTGTTCCGGCTCGCCTGCCGGTCCCGGTTTCAACGGCACGGACGCGGTGCAGGTGCATATGACCAACTCGCGTCTGACCGATCCCGAAATACTGGAGTTCCGCTATCCCGTGTTGCTGGAGGATTTCCACATCCGCCGCGGCACCGGCGGCACCGGAAAATGGCACGCCGGTTCCGGCACACGCCGCACGCTGCGGTTCCTCGAACCGATGGATTGCGCCATCCTGTCCTCGCACCGCACCCTGCCGCCGAAGGGGCTGGAGGGCGGCGGTGACGGATCTGTCGGCCTGACTCAGGTGCGCCGCAACGACGGCAGGCTGGAAACCCTGAAGGGCTGCGACCAGACGGTGTTGCAGGCGGGCGAGGCGGTGATTGTCCAGACCCCGACCGCGGGAGGCTACGGCCGGACATAGCCCGCACAAACCCTGCGCATATTTGATTTTTCGCAAGGCCTAATATAGCGTTGCCCTGCCAATGTGCACCAAACAGGGAGATAATAATGAACTTCACCAGAATTCTGGCGCTGTCTTTTGCGCTTCTGTCCACGACAATCGCACCGGCATTTGCCAGCGTAAAGGACGCCCCGCAGTCCTATCTGCGCAAGGACACACAGGAAATTGTTGTTTTCGTCAATGACGGAAAACTCTATTGCCGCCGTATTGCCGACAATTTCGAGCTGTGCCACGGCATGGAGGAGCAGCCGGACGGCAGCTGGACCGGCGACAAGATGAAACATCCGGACATGCCGGGTTTCATGACCTTCAACGGCACAGTCACCTTCCGCGAAGGCGAACTGACCATCAAGGGCTGCGCTGTCGGGAATTCCATGTGCGATTCCGAAGTCTGGATTCGCCAGTAACCAAAGGTTTTCGCGGGGGCTTTGCCCTCGCGACCAGTCTTTACTGGCCGCTGGCGATAGTCGCCGCAAGATTTGCCGAGTCGGAAAGGGAATCACTTATTCCCGTGTTGATGTTGGCCGTGCCGGAATTGACCCCTCCGTAAATTACCAGCACAAGCGCCATGGCGATTCCGACAATCGCACTCGTTAGCACAACAAAATCAACAGTTACCGCGCCATTTTCATCATTCAGGAAGGCTTTATATTTACCGGACCACATTACCGACTCTTTCATTCTACTACGGGTTTCAGGCACGATTTAAACAAGGACAGTTATAATATCGTTTACAACCTAAGGCAGGAATCGGGCGAAAATTGGGCAACCTGTCTGCGAAGCGGCATTATTGCCATTGCATGCCGGTGTTTTCCCCTTATCTATCTACCAACCCAACAAACAAGGAGACACCGCGATGTCCGACACTTTCTTCATCGAAAAAACCCTTTCTGGCACCCCTGACGAGGTGATCGGGAAAGTCACCGAAGCCCTCGGCGCGCAGGGGTTCGGCATCCTGACCCGTGTCGATGTCGACAAAACCCTGAAGAAAAAAATCGACGTGGATTTCCGCCCCTATGTGATTCTGGGCGCCTGCAACCCCGGCCTTGCGCATCAGGCGCTGAACGCCCGCGCCGATGTCGGCCTGATGCTGCCCTGCAACGTCACGGTGGAGCAGTCCGGCGACAACGAATGCACCGTGCGCTTCCTCGACCCGATTGCCATGATGACCTTTCAGGACCTCGGCACCAACGACGACCTCAAGGCCATCGGCGCACAGGCGGCCGAGAAAATCTCGGCAGCCGCCGCCGCGCTATAACACCCCGAGGGTTGCCAGCTCCGCCTGAAGTGCGCTCGGCAATTCCTCCTGACCAACGCTGAACAGGCCGGTGTCCTTCGGGGCGTCGGCCTTTTTCAGATAGCGCCAGCCCTGAAAGGGACGTTTCCTGAAGGCCTCGGTCAGCACGATCTGCGGGTCCAGCACGATACCGCAACGCCGGATCCCGTCCTCGCCGATCACCTCGTCGAGCCGCAGGATTGCTTGCCGCGCCAGCATATGCCCCTTGATCACCCAGTAAAGCGACCCGCCGTCCAGCAGCTCCGCCGCCCGTTTCGGCCACATCCGCGTCACATGGCGCTGCATCTCCGGCAACCCTTCGGCCCGCTGCCCCTCGGCCCGCCGCCGCTGGAAATCCGCCAGATGGCCAACCGACTCCACGCCGACGCACAGCTTCACAAGATGTAGTTCCCCGCTCATGCTATTGGCATAGAGCAGTTGTTGCCAAGGGTGAAGCGAGAAAACAGAAATTGTCTGTCTACCAAAGAAAAAGGGGACCAGAGGCCCCCTTTGGTTGTCCTGATGCAGCGTTCCTAGTCGGTCGTCGCTGCCCAGCCAGCCGCTGCAAAGCCCTGTCCGGGTGTCTTGAGGACATTTGTCCCTGCGCCGCCAAACGACATACGCAACCCGAGGGTCAGATTCTGCTCCCGACCGTAATCCTCGGTGTTTGCGGTAAACGTGCCGCTCTCGTAGCCGACGACAACGGAGGCGGAATCCGTGAAGGCATAGGATACCTCGACTCCTGCGACGACATACTGGCCCCAGTCTCCGAAATCCTCGAACCCGTTCGGGGACAGTCCGCTCTCGATGTCGAACATCACGTTCAGACGATCATTGATATCCATCGAGGCGCCAGCACGGTAAATCTGGCCGATAAAGCTGTTGTCGGGCGTTGGGTCGGTGGGGTCCTCGCTCCAGTCCATATTTCCTATCTGCCCGAACAGGGTTGCGGGGCCGGCGTTGAAGGCTGCTTCAAGGCCGAAAACCGTTCCTGGTATCATATTGCCGAATTCGGAGAAGGGCCTGGTTCTCTGCTGTTGGCCGACCGCGGCAAATCCACCAACGTAGGTCGAACCGAAGTTTCGGCCGATATGAAGGCCGAGCACACTGGATTTTTCGGGCGCCTCTCTGAACCAATTATTGGTTCCTCCGATGTTACGTTGCAGGCCGGAAAAATCGGCCATTACGTCAAAGCCAGCCAACTCTCCCTGAACGAACCCTTCGTAAGTGTATCCGCCAAAGGTTTTCCATACTGCGCTGTCGTCCGACGAATAGACACTGCTGCTCATGCTGCTGGCGGTAATACTGCCGGAAAATGCGGATTGTGCGGATGCGGTGGACACAAGGCCCATGCTCATCATCAAGGCGGTAATTACAGTTGTATGTTTCATTTTCGTCCTCCCTCCTGTCTACATTTAGAAATCGCTAAGAGCCCTTTCCGGTCAGCAAAAGATAGGTGCCTAACGGCTAGAAGCTTGCAAAGACAATAAGTAGGACGGGTAAACTTTGGAAATAAATTCGCCGGTTTAGTATCAAATATATCCAGTTTGGCGCTGATTTTGGAGCTTGTGTTGCAAAGAGACAACAATGCTGCAGTTTTTTTTGAGTCAGAATATCCTTCGGCGGTATATTGCCGAATCGAAACGCCGCCCACGCGGGATCAAGAAGTGCTTCGCCACCAAAATTCTTGCCTTGGCGCACGCGGCGGCGTAGCTTGTCCTCCCGCCCACCCGACCGGAGATTTCGCCCATGACCGCCTTTGCCGCCCCGATTTCCGTCTCCATCTGGGACATGAAATACCGTTTCAAAACCCCCGAAGGCCGCGCGATCGACGAAACGGTCGAGGACAGCTGGCGCCGCGTCGCCCGCGCCCTCGCCGCGGTGGAGGACACCCCCTCGGACTGGGAGGACAAATTCTACGGCGCGCTGGAGGATTTCAAATTCCTGCCCGCCGGCCGCATCCTCGCCGGGGCCGGCACCAAACGCGCCGTGACCCTGTTCAACTGCTTCGTCATGGGCACCATCCCCGACACCATGAGCGGCATTTTCGACGGGCTGAAAGAGGCCGCGCTCACCATGCAGCAGGGCGGCGGCATCGGCTACGATTTTTCCACCCTGCGCCCGCGCGGCGCGGCGGTCGAGGGGGTGGGGGCCGACGCTTCCGGCCCGCTCAGCTTCATGGATGTCTGGGACGCCATGTGCCGCACCATCATGTCCGCCGGCTCGCGGCGCGGCGCGATGATGGCCACCATGCGCGTCGACCACCCCGACATCGAGGATTTCATCACCGCCAAACGCGACGCCGCCCGCCTGCGCATGTTCAACCTCTCGGTCCTGATCACCGATCCGTTCATGCAGGCCGTGAAGGCCGACAAGCCGTGGGATCTGCGTTTCAACGGCAAGGTCTATCACACCGTGCAGGCCCGCGACCTGTGGAACAAAATCATGCGCTCCACCTATGATTTTGCCGAGCCGGGCGTGATTTTCATCGACCGGATCAACGAGAAAAACAATCTGAACTATTGCGAATCCATCGCCGCCACCAATCCCTGCGGCGAGCAGCCCCTGCCGCCCTATGGTGCCTGCCTGCTCGGCTCGATCAACCTCGCGCGCCTTGTCGACAACCCGTTCGGGGACGATGCCACCCTCAACCTCGGGCAGCTCGACAATCTGGTCGCGACCGCCGTGCGCATGATGGACAACGTGGTTGACGCCTCGCGCTTCCCGCTGCCGCAGCAGGAACAGGAGGCCAAGGCCAAGCGTCGCATCGGCCTCGGCGTCACTGGCCTTGCCGACGCGCTGCTGATGCTCGGCCTGAAATACGGCACGCCGGAGGCCGCGGCGCAAACCGGTGAATGGCTCAAGGCCATTGCTGTTACATCCTACCGCACTTCGGCCCGTCTCGCCGCCGAAAAGGGCGCCTTTCCCCTGTTCGAGAAAGAACCCTACCTCGCCAGCGACATGATGCGGAAAATGGACGCCGAAACCCGCGAACTGGTTGCCGAACACGGCATCCGCAACGCTTTGCTGACCTCCATCGCCCCTACCGGCACGATTTCCCTTTATGCCGGCAATGTCTCCAGCGGGATCGAGCCGGTATTCGCCTATGCCTACACCCGCAAGGTGCTGCAACCGGACGGCTCGCGCACCGAGGAAGAGGTCGTCGACTACGCCGTCAAACTGTTCCGCGAGAAATTCGGCGATACCGATCTGCCCGAACATTTCGTCAACGCCCAGACCCTCGCGCCGCTCGACCACGTCCGTATGCAGGCGGCGGCGCAGGAATGGATCGACTCCAGTATCTCCAAAACCATCAACTGCCCCGAGGATATATCCTTCGACGATTTCCAGCAGGTCTATATGGAGGCATGGGACAGCGGCTGCAAAGGCTGCACCACCTATCGGCCCAACGACGTTACCGGCTCGGTCCTGACCGTCAGCGAAAAGGTCGAGTCGAAGCCCGAGGCCGAGGCCCCCGACCATGCCGGCGATGTGGTCTACCTGTCCGAACCGCTCGACCGGCCCGAGAACCTGCAGGGCCAGACCTATAAAATCAAATGGCCGGAATCCGAACACGCCATTTACATCACCATCAACGACGTCATCATCGGCGGCCACCGCCGCCCGTTCGAGGTGTTCATCAATTCGAAAAACATGGAACACTTCGCCTGGACCGTAGCACTCACCCGCATGATCTCGGCCGTATTCCGGCGCGGCGGCGATGTCTCCTTCGTGGTCGAGGAACTGAAAGCCGTGTTCGACCCGCGCGGCGGCGCATGGGTGCAGGGCAAATACATCCCCTCGATCCTCGCGGCTATCGGCGGCGTTATCGAGCGCCACATGATCGAAACCGGCTTTATCGAGGGCGAGGGCATGGGCCTGAAATCCGACCCGCAGGCCGAGGCCATGGCTGTCGGCGAGCCCCCCCGCGGCAAGGCCTGCCCCGCCTGCGGCCAATACGCCATGCGCATGGTCGAGGGCTGCATGACCTGCGCCGAATGCGGCCATTCGAAATGCGGCTAATGCCCCAACAGTTTTCCCAGCGCCTTCATGCGCCTGAAAAACTCCGCCTCGTTGACGCGCGGAATGATCACTTCGTGCCCGTCGATGCGCAGATAGGCATGCGGTCCGAGCCCCGGCACGCCAATGCTGCCGAACTCCACTTCGGTTTTCGTCTCGCCGTTGCGTGGTTCCACTACGGTTTTTCCGAAATATTTCATGTTTTTCGCCTCCCGTCCTCGTTCGGGCGGGGCGATTATAGCATAAATCGCGAAAATCCGGAAAAACCGGCCGGTTTTCACCTTTCCTTAACCATTCGCCCCTATAACCGCCTCTGCCGGGCGAGGCTCTGACAAGGCCATAGGGACTATCGCGCTGGGCAACACGCAACACTTACCTGACGACCCGTCCGACATTCGGGGACGTCTCGTAGCGACAGACTTTCCCGATGCACGGCGTCGGACATGCACAGCGCGATGGTTACCCTCCGCCACCCGACCGTTCCCCTATGGCGGTCATCACAGGTTCCACGGCAGAACCC
>JALSHL010000261.1 GCA_026982255.1 Paracoccaceae bacterium
GCCCTCGCCACCATCGGCCCAGTGGGTGCTCAGGATCGCCTCGGAGCCGTGGGTGGCGACGTAATCCATCACCGCGGCCACCTCGGCATCGGTATCGGTGACGAAATGATTGATCGCCACCACCACCGGCACGCCGAAAGATTTCAGGTTCTCGATATGGCGGCCAAGATTCGGCGCGCCGTCCAGCACCGCCTGCACGTTTTCCTCGCCCAGATCGGCACGGGCGACGCCGCCGTTCATTTTCATGGCGCGGATGGTGGCGACCAGCACCACCACATCCGGCGCGATACCGGCCTTGCGGCACTTGATGTTCATGAACTTCTCGGCCCCGAGATCGGCACCGAAACCGGCCTCCGTCACCACATAATCCGCCAGCTTCAGCGCGGTTTTCGTGGCCACAACCGAGTTGCAGCCGTGCGCGATATTGGCAAAGGGGCCGCCATGCACAAAGGCGGGATTGTTTTCCAGCGTCTGCACGATATTGGGTTGCATCGCCTGTTGCAGCAGCACGGTCATCGCCCCGTCGGCCTTGATGTCGCGGCAATAGATCGGCGTGCGGTCACGGCGATAGGCCACGATGATATTGCCGAGACGCTCCTGCAAATCCTCCAGATTGTCGGACAGGCACAGGATCGCCATGACCTCGGAAGCCACGGTGATATCGAAACCGGTCTGGCGCGGGAAGCCGTTGGCCACGCCGCCGAGCGAAGTCACGATATCGCGCAGCGCGCGGTCGTTCATATCCACCACCCGTTTCCAGGTCACGCGGCGCTCGTCGATCTCCAGCTCGTTACCCCAGTAGATATGGTTGTCGATCATCGCCGAAAGCAGGTTGTGCGCGCTGGTGATGGCATGAAAATCGCCGGTGAAATGCAGGTTCATATCCTCCATCGGCACCACCTGCGCATAACCGCCACCGGCCGCGCCCCCCTTCATGCCGAAACACGGGCCGAGCGAGGCCTCGCGGATGCAGATCGCCGCCTTTTTGCCAATCAGGTTCAGCGCATCGCCAAGCCCTACGGTGGTGGTGGTTTTGCCCTCGCCTGCCGGAGTCGGGTTGATGGCGGTGACGAGGACCAGTTTGCCGTCCTCCTTGCCTTTCTGCGCCGCGATGAACTCGGCCGAGACCTTGGCCTTGTCATGACCGAAGGGCAGCAGGTCGGCCTCGGGGATGCCCAGTTTCGCGCCAATCTCCTGAATCGGTTTCTTGTCGGCTTCGCGGGCGATTTCGATGTCGGTCTTGTATCCCATGGAATTTCCTTTCAGGAGAGAAACGGCTTTCCCGATTGTTAGGACCCTCTGCCGGTCAAGGCGAGGGTTTTTTCGACCTGCCGGCGACAAACTGCGACAATTTGGCGACCGGCACGATTTTTGTGACCCGCGCAAGAAAAAGGGGGCCGAAGCCCCCGATCCCTGTTATCCCTGCGGCTGCGGTTCCATGCCGCCGTCGCCCTTGGGTTTGCGCACTTTCGGAATGGAAACCACGCTCTCCACCTCGCCGCCGGAAGGGGTGTCATCCTCGTCTGAATCGCGGTTCAGGCGTTCGCCGGCAATCACCTTGGTAATTTCCGCGCCGGTCAGGGTTTCGTATTCCAGCAGGCCCTGCGCAAGGTTTTCGAGATCCTGCGCCTTTTCGGTCAGAATACGTTTCGCGGTCTCGAACCCTTCGTCCACCAGACGGCGCACTTCCTGATCGATCAGCTCCTGCGTTTCGGGGCCGGCCTGAACCCCTCCGCCTTGCGGGCCGAGATAGGTCTGCTGCTCGGTCGAATACTCGATATTGCCGAGCTTCTCCGACATGCCGAACTGCGTCACCATCGCGCGGGCGATACGGGTCGCCTGCTGGATGTCGGAGGATGCACCGGAGGTCACGTTTTCCGGTCCGAAGGTCAGCGTTTCCGCCACCTTGCCACCCATCGCCATGGCGATCTTGGACTTGTATTTGGTCATGGTCACCGACAACTGGTCACGCTCCGGCAGCGACAGAACCAGACCCAGCGCCCGACCGCGCGGGATGATCGTCGCCTTGTGGATCGGGTCGTGCTGCGGCACGTTGATACCGACGATGGCATGGCCCGCCTCGTGATAGGCGGTCAGTTTCTTCTCGTCCTCGGTCATGACCATGGAGCGGCGCTCGGCCCCCATCATGATCTTGTCCTTGGCGTTCTCGAAATCCTCCATGGTCAGGAACCGCTTGCCGGTGCGCGCGGCCATCAACGCCGCCTCGTTCACCAGATTGGCGAGATCCGCGCCGGAAAACCCGGGTGTACCGCGGGCAATGATCCGCAGATCCACATCCGGACCGAGCGGGGTTTTGCGTGCATGCACTTCGAGGATTTTCTGGCGGCCCTTGATATCCGGATTGGGCACCTGCACCTGACGGTCGAAACGGCCGGGACGCAGCAGCGCCGGGTCCAGAACGTCGGGACGGTTGGTTGCGGCCAGCAGGATCACGCCCTCGTTGGCCTCGAACCCGTCCATTTCCACCAGCAACTGGTTGAGGGTCTGCTCGCGTTCGTCATTGCCGCCGCCGTAACCGGCGCCACGATGGCGGCCCACGGCGTCGATCTCGTCGATAAAGACGATACAGGGCGCGTTTTTCTTGGCCTGCTCGAACATGTCGCGCACACGGCTGGCGCCGACGCCGACGAACATTTCCACGAAATCGGAACCGGAAATGGTGAAGAAGGCCACGCCCGCCTCGCCGGCAATGGCGCGGGCCAGCAGGGTTTTACCGGTGCCCGGCGGGCCGACCAGCAGCGCGCCTTTCGGGATTTTACCGCCAAGGCGGCTGAATTTCTGCGGATCGCGAAGGAACTCGACGATTTCCTCCAGCTCCTCTTTCGCCTCGTCGATACCGGCCACGTCGTCAAAGGTGACGCGCCCGTGTTTCTCGGTCAGCATCTTGGCCTTGGATTTGCCGAAGCCCATCGCCCCGCCTTTGCCGCCGCCCTGCATCCGGTTCATGAAGAACACCCAGACGCCGATCAGCAACAGGAACGGCAGCCAAGCGCCAAGCGCCGCCATCAGGCCGGACTGTTCCTGCGGGGCGACCTCGATCTCCACACCGGAGTTGCGCAACTCGTCCACGATATCCACACCCTGCGGCTGGATCGTAACCAGATTGTTCGAGCCCGCGCGGATATAGATTTTCTCGCCATCCAGACGCACCGAGTCCACTTCGCCCGCATCCACACGGTCAAGGAAACTGGAGAAGGAAATCTGGCTGGAACCGGTGGTTGTCGCCGGACCGCTGAAAATATTGAACAGGGCCACCAACAGGAAAAAGAGCACCACCCAGAATGCGATATTTTTATTCTTGCCCACGATGGTATCTCCTCATTCGCAGCAGATTCGGACGTGAAACGACTCAGTCGCCACAGTTGCAGTGTAACATAGGCGCTGAATCGCGGTATTCAACGTGTCATTACGGCCTCATCCGCCCATCAACAGATTGTTGAGCCCTTTTTTACCCTCTTTCAGCCGACAAGCCCAGCCATTGGCCATTCCGGCCAGCGGCGCGGCCACCAGCGCACCATCATTCCAGAGCGCCGGAGCGGCCAGCAGGACCTCGCGCGCATGGCCGGTTTCACGCCAGCCATCGCATTGCGCCAGCCCTCTCTCGCCCAGTGCGCCGATATGTGTTGCCGCCACAGCCGTCGCCTCCGGATCCGCAATCCAGCGCGTATCCCAGAGTTCCCCCACCGGCACCGGCGGCGGCACTTTCGATACCTCTCTACGCACAAGAATCTTGCCGGAACGCAAACGGATCGTGCAGCCATGCAGGGTGCGCCCGTCGGGATCGGCCAGCAAGGCCGCCAGATTGTCGAACCGCGGGCGATAGGGCGCACCCGAGACCCAGCGCAATGCCCCCGCCATCAGACGCAGGCGCAATTCTTCAGGCGCAACATCGAATTCCGCGCGCCCGATCCGCACCTCTCCGGCATCTGTTACCTCCACCACAGCATCGGCGAGCGCCTCCGTGTCGGCCTCCAGCACCGCACGGGCGCGGCGCATGCGGGTGGCAGTAGCGGCCAGTCCCGCAACATCCAGCCCCAGCATCCCGATGGCCTTGCGTGCCCGAACGCGCGCATAGTGCGGATCGTCGTTGGACGGGTCGTCCACCCATGCGATGCCCCGATCCTCCAGATAGGTGCGCAAATCCGCGCGCCGCGCCTGCAACAACGGCCTGATCCATGTCAGCCCCGCATCGTGGCGGTGCTCTGCCATACCCGACAGGCCATCTACACCCGATCCGCGCAGCAGACGCAACAACACCGTTTCCGCCTGATCGTCGAGGGTATGCCCCAGCGCCACATGGGTAATGCCCCGCCCCCGCGCCCAGTCGCCGATCAGACGCAGGCGGGCGGCGCGGGCCTCGGATTGCAGGTTGCCCGTCCGGTTCCAATCCCGCCATTCCAGCGTGGTATGCGGAACACCGAGGGTTTGGCAGAAATCCGCAACCATTGCCGCCTCGGCCGCGCTTTCGGGGCGCAAGCCGTGATCGACCGTCACCGCACGCAACCCATCGAAGCGGCTTGCCAGCATATGCAGGAGCGCCATGGAATCGCCGCCGCCGGATACAGCCACGCCAAGGGTATCAACGCCGGAAAGGCAGGTTTCGTTCAGCAACATGCCACCCCGCTCAAGGGCAGGACAGGCTCTGTTTCCGTATCCCGATCTCGGCCGCCATTTCGGCACTGCGCTCCGGATAGCGAATGGAAATTTCGTCGTAGGTCAGGCACGCCTGCTCCACCTGACCGAGCGCGCCAAGGCTGGTGGCCAGTTCCAGCAGCGAACGCGGAGCATACTCGCCATCCGGCGCCCCGCTGAAACTGTCGAGGAAGTTGCGGGCCGCATCACCCCATGCCTCCATCGCGGCAAAGGCCAGACCGCGACGATACTGCGCCTCGCTGGTCAGCGGGCCGCCCGGATAGGTGGAAATGAAGGTGCCGAACATATCCGCCGCCGCCTGATAGTTGCCGGCATCGTATTGTGCGACCGCCGCGTCGAAGCTGCGCTGTTCGTCCGATGCCAGTTGCGGGCCGTCCTGTGCGGCAGGCCCCGCCCCGCCGCCAAGCGGCACCGGATTGCCAAGCGCCGAGGTATCGCCCCCCTCCAGCTCTGTCAGGCGGAACTCCAGATCCCCGATCCGGCGCGTAGCGTCCTCGGCAATCCGCTGCACACGGTTCTGTAGGGTTTCCACCCGCCCGAGCGCCGCGCTCAGTTCCGATTCCAGCATGTTGAGACGTTGCAAAACCGTGCCGACAGACTCCTGCGGGACGCCGCTGTTGCCGGTGCTGAGAAGCTCGGTGCGCAATTCCTCCATCATCACGCTCAGCCTGGCGATGTCCTGCCGGACATCCTCCAGCGTTTGCGCCTCGGATTGTGCGAAGGCTGCCGACGAAAACACGGCGAGGGCCGCCGCCACGATAATGACACGCATGGAACCGATCATTCCCGAAACCTCTCAGGATACAAGTTTAGCCGAGCGGCGCACCGCTGGTGACGATAGTAACAGCCCGGCGGTTTTTCGACCAGCAACTTTCATCCGAACAAATCGCCAGCGGGCGCTCGCGGCCATAGCTGATGACGCTGATACGACTGTCCGCCACACCCTTGGCAACCAGATAGTCGCGCACCGCACTGGCACGTCGCGAACCCAGTGCCATGTTGTAATCGCGGGTACCGCGTTCGTCCGCGTGCCCCTCGATCAGGATCGTCACGGTCGGGTTGGCAACAAGCCATGCCGCCTGCTGATCGAGAATCGCCATGGCCGTAGGTGTCAGGCCGGTCTGGTTGACCGCGAACAGCACTGTGTCACCGATGGTCTGCTGGAAATAGGCCAGCGAGGTTTCCTCGATCTGGCCGTTGCCGGCGCCACCGGCACCGTTGGCGCCATTGCCGAACAACCCGCCACCGGTGGTGCTGCAGGCTGCGGTGGTCAGCAGACCCAGAACAAGGGCCGTGCGTTTGACGTTTCTGGGAATATTCATGCTCTCTACCTCTGTTTTGGGCCGTTGGCCTTCTGTATCACGTTTTCATATCCGTTGGAACGGCGTTCTATTTCAATAGGCCGGACCACGCCGGATCGGAGGCGAACTCCGGCGTCGGCACCTGTCGCAGGTTCCGCCCGGTGATATCGACCGCATAGATTTCCGGCGCACCGCTGGCACCGGAGGTTTCACGGAAGAACATCAGGACCCGCCCGTTCGGCGACCACGTCGGCCCCTCGTCAAGGAAACTGGCGGTCAGCAGACGCTCCTGCGAGCCGTCGATACGCATGACACCGATATGGAAACGTCCGTTCTCGATTTTGGTAAAGGCCACCAGATCGCCGCGCGGCGACCAGACCGGCGTGCTGTAACTGCCGGTGCCGAAGCTGATGCGGCGGGCATCCCCGCCGTTCGCCGACATGACATAGAGCTGCTGCGAACCGCCACGATCCGATGCGAACACCACCCGCTTGCCATCGGGCGAGAAGCTGGGCGAGGTATCGATCGCCGGACTTGTAGTCAGGCGGGTTTCGCGACCGGTGCGGATATCGAGCGTGAACACATCCGTATTGCCGCGCTTGGTCTGCGAGAAAACGATCCGTTCGCCATCCGGCGCAAAACGGGGGGCAAAGCTGGTGCCGACCAGACTCGGGAACGTCTGGCGGTTGCGGCTGGCCAGATCCATCAGATAGATGCGCGGCTCGCCGGTTTCATAGCTGGTATATAGGATCTGGCTGTTGTCGGGTGAAAACCGCGGCGACAGAACGATGGTGCTGTTGTCGGTCAGATACTCCAGATTGGCGCCGTCATAATCCATAATCGCCAGCCGCTTCAGGCGATCGCCCTTCGGCCCGCTCTCGGACACGAACACCACCTTGCTGTCGAAATAGCCGCCCTCGCCGGTCAGGCGGGAATAGACGGCATCGGAAACCTTGTGCGCAATACGACGCCAGCTTTCCGGTGTGCCGGTAAACTGCACGCCCTGCCCCATCGGCACCTGTGCGAACACGTCGAACAGACGGAATTTCACCGTCAGCTTGTTGCCCTGCACGCTCACCGCACCGACGATCAGCGCCTGAGCGTTGATGGCGCGCCAGTCGGCGAACTGCACCGGAGCGTTGAAATTGGAAACGCCCGAGATATAGGCCTGCGGCGGGATTTCGCGAAACAGACCGGTGCCGATCAGGTCCGAGGCAATCACCTGCGTGATCTGCGCCGCGACCGGAGCGGCCGCCGCGTTTTCGGGAATGAAACCGGGGACTGCAAAGGGAACCGGCTCGATCACGCCGCCGGTTACGTCGATTTCCAGCGTCGGCTGTTGCGCCACTGCCGGAAGGGCCGGTAACAACAACGCGAAAACCGCGAGAGCCGCCCGTGTGATTTTTCCAATACCTGCCATTTTTTGCCTCTTTTTTTCTAACTGTATCGCATTTGGCGATTCCCGCCAATCAATTCAAACCGATCCCCTGCAAGGGATCGAAACGGAGGATCAACCGCACCCCGTCAGGAAACTGTCCCGCCGGAAGCGGGATTTTACCGGCGCCCAGTACGGCACGGCGCGCTGCCTCGTAAGCCACGGCGAAATCGCCGGTCGGGTTGGCCGGATCAACCGGCTCGACATCGCCAAGGACGGTTCCGTCCGGCCCGACGCTCACCGCGATCCGCACGACCAGCCGTTCGTAGTTTTCCTTGCCCAGAACGATGGTTTTGTTCCACTTGTTGGCAATTACCGCCCCGATACCGCGTTTCTGCGCCCCCGTCAGATTGGGAGCCGCCTGCGGTGGAGCCGGCGTTTCGACAGGGACTGCCGTGGCGGCCTCCAACGCGGCCTGAATGGCGGCTTCTTCCTCCTCGCGGATTTTGCGGGCGATTTCCTCGGCATTGGCGGCGGCATTGGTTGGCCGGCGCACAGGCACCGAAGCGCGTGGCGGCGCGGCCGACGGCGGCGCATCGGGCTGGGCATCCGGTTCGATCTGCGTCACAGACTCCGGCGGGGCTTCGGCAACTTGCTCCTCCACCGGCGCGGGCGCGGTATCGCCCGGTGTGGTAGCGTCGACAACACGGTCGCTGCTGCGGGCCACATCCGGCGGCGGCGGGGCGGCAATGGAATCGATGCGCGGTGCGGCCCGCGGCGTCGGCGGAGCGTTCAGGCTGGCGGTCGGGGAATTGCCGGTCGTCCCTGTCCCTACAACCGGCGAGATCGGCTGCGGCGCGAACACCGACACCTCGGGCTGGGCCAGACGTTCCAGCGCGCTCAGGTCGGGGTCGCTGTCGCGTTCGCTCGGGGTCTCGGTCACATCCTGAACGGTTTGTTCCGGCGGGATATCCGCCTCCGGCGCAGCGGCGTCGTTGGTTTCGGCTGTCGGCATCGCCATCGGCGCCACCTCGGTCACCGGCACATCGGGCACACTGGAAATCTGCGCCTCGAATTCGGCATTCGACATCAGGCTGACCTCGGTCACCGGCACGATTTCCACCGCCTCCGGCCGAAAGGCAAACGGACCGATCAGCAGAAACAGAAGGAACAGCAGGTGCGCCGCGCCCGATATGATGATGCCGGTTCTCATCCTGCGCCCGCCTAGCCGCCGTTTTCGGAAGGAACCGGAACGCTGGAATCCGTCACAAGGCCGATACTGCGGAACCCGCCCGCATTCAGCGCGCCCATCACCTGCATAACAGCCTCGTAGGGGATGGAACCATCGGCCCGCAGGAACACCTTGTCGTTCTGCCGCTCCGCGGCAATGGCACGCAATTTCGGGACCAGCGTATCCAGCGGCACTTCGGTCTCCTGCAACATCACCCGGCCATCGGCTGTCAGGGTAACGGTCAGCGGTTGTTCTTCCTCGGCCGGCAAGGCGCTGGCGGTGGCTTTCGGCAGTTCTACCGGCACGCCGGTTGTCAGCAGCGGCGCTGCGACCATGAAAATGATCAGCAACACCAGCATCACGTCCACAAACGGCGTAACGTTGATTTCCGACATCGGCTTGCGGCGGTTGCGCCGCCCGCTGCGTCTGCGCCCGCCGCGCTCTATGGTTCCGGCCCCCATATCAGGCGTCCGGTCCGTCGATCTGGCGCGACAGGATCAGGCTGAACTCGTCGGCGAAACTTTCCCACTCGCCGGAAAGCCTGTCGGCATCGCCGGACAGCTTGTTATAGAAAATCACCGCCGGAATAGCAGCCAGCAAGCCCATCGCGGTGGCCAGCAGGGCCTCGGCAATACCGGGGGCGACCACGGCGAGGTTGGTGCTTTGCATCGCGGCGATCTGCTCGAAAGAGCCTTTGATCCCCCAAACCGTCCCGAACAACCCGACGAAGGGCGAGATCGACCCGACCGTTGCCAGAAACGTCAAGCCGCTGTTGAGCTGCTCCGCCGCCTTGTCCAGCGCCACGTTCATCGCCCGCTCGATCCGGGCCTGCGCGCCGGCCATCATCGCCCCGTCGGAGCGATGCGACTTGCGCCATTCCGACATGCCCGCCGCAAAAATCCTTTCCGAGGCCGAGCGCGGATTGGCGCTCAGGCGCTCATACAGCTGGTCGAGAGGCTGGCCGGACCAGAACGCATCCTCGAACATCCGCGTTTCCCGTTTTGCCGCGCGAAAAAGCCGGAACTTCGCGATGATCACCGCCCACGACCAGAAGGACGCGGCAACCAGCGACAACATCACGAGTTTGACAGTGAACGTCGCGCGCATGAATTGCGCCAGCAACGAAAAATCCAGATGCTGCGCTGCAGCGAGTGTCTCTGATTCCATGTTCTGCTCTCTCCGAACGAATTTGTTTCGTTTCGTTTATGCCTGTAGTGCGGAAAACCATAGCCCGTTTCACGAAGAGTTGCAAAAACTCCGGCGTATCGGCAAGATTACCCTTGCAAAAGCGCCAGTTTCTGGCGGATTTCTGCCGGATAGCGCGCCGGCCGCCCGTCCAGCCCCATGCAGGCGACGCGCACATCGGCGGTAAACACCACTTCGTCGCCGCGTTTGACGGTCTGGAACATCTGCATGGTGGCAGCCTTGAGCGCGGTGGTTTCCGTCTCGATGGTCAGCACATCGTCGAAGCGGGCTGGACGCAGGTATTCGATCTGCATCCCGCGCACCACGAACACCACCCCGTCATCGTCCCGCATCGACAGCTGTTCGATCCCGACATCCCGCACGGCCTCGGAACGGGCGCGCTCGATATAGCGCAGGTAATTGGCGTAATAGACGATACCGGCCATATCGGTATCTTCGTAATAGACGCGAAGGGTGAATGTGTGGGTCATGAGGCTCCCCGTTTGGCAGATCAGCGCTTGGGCATGCGCCAGCGCAGCGGCGGCAGATCGCGTTTGCGCAATCTGAGGGCCAAGCCTATAGAAACCCCTACCCCGATGGCAACGGTCAGATCGACGAGAACCGTTAAAAGCATCGTGACCAGCAGTAGCAGGCGGTCGGAATTGGGCGCGCGCCAGTAATCCCCCCATTTCTGCGGCTCGGTCATATTCCACGCGGTCAGAATCAGCAGCGCCGCCAGCGCCGGCATCGCCATATATCCGGCCAGCGGCGCCGCCAGCATCATCACCAGCAGGATCACCAGCGCATGCACCAGCCCCGCAACCGGCGTCTTGCCACCGGCCCGCACGTTGGTTGCCGTGCGTGCAATTGCTCCGGTGACCGGCATCCCGCCGAACAGGGACGAGGCAACATTACCGAAACCCTGCGCCATAACTTCGGCGTTCGGGCGGTGCTTGCCACCGATCATCCGGTCCGCGACCAGCGCCGACAAAAGCGACTCGACCCCCGCAAGAAACGCAATGACAAAGGCCGAGGGCAGCAGCTCCTGCACCCTTTCCAGCGTCACCACAGGCAGTTGCGGCATGGGCAAGCGATCCGGCAAAGCGCCGAAACGCGAGGCAATCGTATCCACCGGCCAATCCGCCAGCACGGCAACGGCGGATCCGATGGCCACCGCTACAATCAGGCCGGGCAGCTTCGGCGCCAAACGCCGGAACAACACAATCAGAACCATCGTCAGCAAACCGACAGCCAGCGCCGAACCGTTGAAACTGTCGCGTGCCGCCCAGAGCGCCGGAA
>JALSHL010000262.1 GCA_026982255.1 Paracoccaceae bacterium
CCTCGGCATGGCCACCGATCAGGGCAAATTGTCGAGCGTCGGCGCGCTGGCCATCATGGCGGAACTGACGGGGCAGAGCATCGAAGCCACCGGCACCACCGTCGCGCGCCCGCCCTATACGCCAGTCACCTTCGGCGCGCTCGGGGCAGGGGGCGCGGGCAACGGTTTCGCGCCCGAACGGCGGATCCCGTCGCGGGATTTCACGCTGGAACAGGGCGGCAAAATGGTCGAGGTCGGCCTCTGGCATCGCCCCGCGTGGTTCGCGCAAAAAAACGAAACCCACTGGCGGCAATCCTGCGACCGCGAGGTCGGGCTGGTGCGCCACGCGGTCGGGGTTTGCGATGTCTCCACCCTTGGCAAAATCGACGTGCAGGGGCCGGATGCGGCCGCTTTCCTCGACCATATCTACACCAACAATATCGCCGGCCTTGCCGTTGGAAAATGCCGCTACGGGCTGATGCTGCGCGAGGACGGTTTTGTTCTGGACGACGGCACCGTGGCGCGGCTTGGCACGGCGCATTACCTGCTGACCACCACCACCGGCGCGGCCGCCGATGTGCTGTCGCATCTGGAATTCCACGCCACCATCCGCCCCGACCTCGATGTGCAGATCACGCCGGTCACGGAACACTGGGCGCAATTCGCCATCACCGGCCCGAAGTCCCGCGAGCTGCTGGCGGGGCTGTTGGCCGAAGACATCGCCGGTCTCCCCTTCATGGGCTGCCGGAGCGTCAGCGTCTCGGGCATCGCCGCGCGGCTGTTCCGCATCTCGTTTTCCGGCGAACTCGGCTTCGAACTGGCGGTTCCCGTCCGCTACGGCGATGCGCTGATGCGCGTACTGGCCAAACGGGCCGCTACGCTCGGCGGCGGGGTTTACGGGCTGGAGGCCCTCAACGTCCTGCGTGTCGAAAAGGGCTACCTGACCCATGCGGAGATGGACGGGCGCAGCACGGCGGAGGACCTCGGCCTCGGGGGAATGCTGTCGGGGGCGAAGGATTTTGTCGGCAAGACCGCCAGCCGGCGTCCGGCCCTGAGCGATCCGGACCGTGCGCAACTGGTCGGGCTGGTGCCGGACGGCCCTGTCAAACAGATCCTCGGCGGCGCGCTGGTTTTCAACGAGGGGGACGAACCGATCAGGGAAAACATGCAGGGGCATGTGTCCTCTACCGTGTTTTCCCCGACCCTCGGCCATATGATCGCGCTGGCCTTCGTCAAGGGCGGCCGCACCCGCACGGGGCAGAGCGTCCGCGCCGTGGACCTGCTGCGCCATGTCGAGACCCGCTGCCGGATCGTCCCCCTGCCGTTTTACGACCCGACCGGAGGCAAAGCCCGTGACTGATCCCGACATCTTCGCCCGCGCCCCCGTTTACGGCCTGCCGAAATCCTTCGGTGCCTGCGCGTTACACCTCGCCCAACCCGCCGCCATCGCCACGCTTGCGCCGTTCAGGGGGCAGGGGATTGCCGTGGCCGATGCGCTGAAAAAGCTCTGGAAAACCGGTCTGCCGAAAACCGGAAAAACCCGCACGGTCAAATCCGTGACCCTGCTCTGGAGCGCAC
>JALSHL010000263.1 GCA_026982255.1 Paracoccaceae bacterium
CGACGAGGATTCCTACCGGATCACCATCGCCGTTGCCGGTTTCTCGGATGACGAGCTGAACATCGAAACCCGCGAGGGGCAGCTGGTGATCTCGGGCAAGAAAGTCGAGACCAAGGAAGACAAGGACGTCAACTATCTGCACCGTGGCATCGCCACCCGCGCGTTCGAGAAACGTTTCCAGCTGGCCGACCACGTCCGCGCCACCGGCGCGACAACCGAGAACGGCCTGTTGCACGTCGATCTGGTGCGCGAGGTCCCCGAGGCCCTGAAGCCGCGCAAGATCGAAATCTCCGGTCGCAAGCAGATCGAAGGCAAGCTCGACGCCTAAGGCGCCCGCTTCCCGCGTTACACCCGCTCCGGTTCGTCCGGGGCGGGTTTTTCTATGCCAGTTCCTGCGACAGCGCCACAAACGACATCACATCGTTGATCGAGATCACCCCGCGCAGCCGCCCATCCTCGGCCACCAGAAACTTGTTCGGTGCGCCTGCGGTCATCTTCTGCACCAGTTCCACAGTCGGAAAATCCGGCGGGACGGTGTTTTCCGGTGTCGCGCGTTCATAGACATCCGCCACCATAGTCACCGCCCATTTGTCCTTTTCAACCCCGTGCAGGATATGCCGGTCAATATAGCCCAGCAACTGCCCGTCGCGCACCACCGGCACGAAGCCGACGTTGCGCGCCAGCATGACATCCTGCACCAGATCCTCCAGCGTCACGGCCGGATCGACCGACACGGGGGCCGGAGTCATCACCTCGGCCACCCGATGCCCCTTCAGTCCGGCCTCGATCACCTGCTGCTGATAGGCCGCGCGCGATGTTCCGACGACGAAAAACCCGATAAACACCAGCCAGATGCCGCTGACTCCGCCTCCGTTGAAAAACGACAGTGCCCCGAGTGCCATGAACCCGTATCCCAGCATCGTCCCCGTCCGCGCCGCCACGGTTGTGGCCTGCACGCGGTCCTTGCGGAAATGCCAGATCGCGGCGCGCAGCACCCGCCCGCCATCCATCGGAAAGGCCGGCACCAAATTGAAAATCGCCAGCACCAGATTGATTGTCCCCAGATAGGCAAACAGCGCCGCCGCCGGAATACTGCCCGCCCCGCCCAGAAACCCGCCGAGCAACAGCCCGATCCCGCCGAGGGCGAAGCTCATCAACGGTCCGGCTATGGCGATCAGAAATTCATGCCGCGCGCTGTCCGGCTCGTCTTTCAGCCCCGCGACCCCGCCGAAAATAAACAGCGTGATGCTCTCGATTTTCAGCCCGAAGCCGATCGCAACCACCGAATGCGCCAGTTCGTGCAGCAGCAACGAGCCGAAAAACAGCAGCATCGCTGTCACGCCGAGCGTCACATACAACAACTGCGACTGCCCCGGTAAAATCCCCGGAAAATACTGGACCGAGAGGCTCCACGCGAACAGTCCCGCCACGATGAACCAGCTCGGATCGAGCCGTATATCAATGCCGTAAACCCTGAAAACCGTGATTGCATTCTTGAACATCCGTCTGCTCCTTCGCGTGTCGGTTGTGGTATTAGGTGGTCCGTATCGCGCCCCTGTCAATAGCCGTGCCGCGGGGGTTTGCGTTTTTGCAGTCCGGTTTTGCGGCCCGAACTGAACGCTAGTTCAATTTTATTTCTTTACCTGTGAAAGAATCTTGCTAGTCTTGCCTGTGGATTATCGGAATCGAACCGTTAACCGATAGCGGCGAAGACCGCCATGTGATGCTTGCGGGTGTGTGGCACCCAAAGGGAGGATAGCTGAGTGACGAACGCAACCGTTCTGGATGCGGAACTTGATACGTTCCCGAAACTTCTGGCGCGCAACGCGGTGAAGTTTGCCGACAATCCGGCCTATCGCGAAAAAGAATTCGGAATCTGGCAAAGCTGGACATGGTCCGAAACCAAGGATGAAATCGACGCACTGGCCATGGGCCTGATCGCGCTCGGCCTCGAGGAGGGCGAACACGTCGCCGTCATCGGCCGCAACCGCCCCTACCTGTATTGGGCCATGGTCGCCGCGCAAAGCTGCGGCGCGGTGCCGGTGCCGCTCTATAACGACGCCGTGGCCGACGAGATGGCCTATGTGCTGGAAAACTGCAAGGCGCGCTTCGTGATCGTCGAGGACCAGGAGCAGGTGGACAAGGTTCTGGAAGTGCAGGAGAAAGTCCCCTTCATCGAACAGATTATATATGTCGACAAGCGCGGGATGCGCAAATACGACCACACCCATATGAACGCCTACAAGGATGTGCAGGCCGAGGGGCGCGCCGGTCACCAACGGCTGGAACCGATCATGCGCGAGCGTCAGGCGAAACTGACCGCCGACAGCACCTGCGTCATGCTCTATACCTCCGGCACGACCGGCAAGCCGAAGGGCGTGGTGCTGTCGAATCTCAACATCATCTCCGCCTCGAAATCCTCGGCCGAGTTTGACAACCTGACGGAAAACGACTCCGTTCTCGCCTATTTGCCGATGGCATGGGTCGGTGATTTCATCTTTTCCATCGGCCAGTGTTTCTGGACCGGCTTTTGCGTGGCCTGCCCCGAAAGCCCCGAAACCATGCAGTCGGACCTGCGCGAAATCGGCCCGACCTATTTCTTCGCCCCGCCGCGGTTTTTCGAGGGCATGCTGACCACCGTGATGATCCGCATGGAGGACGCAAGCAAGCTCAAACGCAAGATGTTTGCCTATTTCATGGATGTCGCGAAAAAGGTCGGTCCGGCGCTGCTGGACGGCAAGCCGGTGGGCGGCATGGACCGTCTGAAATACATGCTCGGCAATATTTTCGTCTACGGTCCGCTGAAAAACACCCTCGGCTTTTCCCGCGTGCGCGTCGGCTATACGGCGGGCGAGGCGATCGGGCCGGAGATTTTCGAATTCTACCGCTCGCTCGGCATCAACCTGAAACAGCTCTACGGCCAGACGGAGGCCTCGGTCTTCATTACCCAGCAGCCCGACGGCGAGGTCCGCGCCGATACCGTCGGCGTCCCCAGCCCGGGTGTCGAGGTCCGCATCGGCGACAATGGCGAGGTGTTCTACCGCTCCGCCGGAACCTTCGTCGAATACTACAACAACCCCGAAAGCACCGCGGGCACCAAGGACCCCGAGGGCTGGGTGGCCACCGGCGATGCCGGTTTCTTCGAGCCCGACACCGGCCACCTTCGCATCATCGACCGCGCCAAGGATGTTGGCAAACTGGCCGACGGTTCCATGTTCGCGCCGAAATTCGTCGAGAACAAACTCAAGTTCTATTCCGACGTGCTGGAGGTCGTGGTCTTCGGCGCCGACCGCGACTATTGCACCGCCTTCATCAATATCGACCTGAACGCCGTGGGCAACTGGGCCGAGCGCAACAATATCGCCTATGCCTCCTATCAGGAACTCGCCGGCCATCCGGAGGTCTACAAGTCGATCAAGTCCCACGTCGAGGAGGTCAACAAATCCGTGGCCGAGGACCCGATGCTCGGCGGTTGCCAGATCCACCGTTTCCTTGTCCTGCACAAGGAACTGGACGCCGACGACGGCGAGATGACCCGCACCCGCAAGGTCCGTCGCCGTATAGTCGAGGAGAAATATGCCGACCTGATCGAGGGCCTGTATAGCGGCGCCTCCGAGGTCTCCACCGTAACCGAAGTAACCTACGAGGACGGGCGCAAGGGCTCGATCTCCGCAACCGTCAAGATCAGCGATGCCGCGACCGTGGCACGAAAGGCGAATGCAGCATGAACGCGACAGCAGACACCTATGTAACCGAAGACGGCCGCACCATCGGCGGGCCGGTCATGGAGATGAAAAACATCACTCTGCGTTTCGGCGGCGTGACGGCCATTTCCGATATCTCTTTCGACATCCGCGAGGGCGAGATACGCGCCATCATCGGCCCGAACGGCGCGGGCAAATCCTCCATGCTCAATGTCATCAACGGGTTTTACCACCCGCAGGAGGGCGAAATCTGGTTCCGCGGCGAGAAACGCAAACCGATGAAGCCCTACCAGATCGCGCAGCAGGGCATCGCCCGGACTTTTCAGAATATCGCGCTGTTCAAGGGCATGTCGACGCTGGACAACATCATGACCGGCCGTTTCACCCACATGAAAACCAACATGTTCTGGCAGGCCATCTGGAAAGGCCCCGCCGAGCGCGAGGAAATCGAAAACCGCGAGATCGTCGAACACGTCATCGACTTCCTCGAAATCCAGTCGATTCGCAAAACCCCGGTCGGGCGCCTGCCATACGGCCTGCAAAAACGGGTGGAGCTGGGCCGCGCACTGGCCGCACAGCCGAAACTGCTGCTGCTGGACGAACCTATGGCCGGCATGAACGTCGAGGAAAAAGAGGACATGTCCCGCTTCATCCTCGATGTGAATGACGAATTCGGCACCACCATTGCCCTGATCGAACACGACATGGGCGTGGTGATGGATATTTCGGACCGCGTCGTGGTTCTGGATTACGGCAAGAAAATCGGCGACGGCACGCCGGACGAAGTACGCAACAATCAGGATGTGATCGACGCCTATCTCGGCGTGGCACATGACTAGGGAGCAACACGATGTCTGCTGATTTCTATTATACCATCGAGGTGATCATAAACGGTCTGATGACCGGCGTGCTCTACTCGCTCGTGGCGCTCGGGTTCGTGCTGATCTTCAAGGCCTCGGGCGTGTTCAACTATGCGCAGGGTGTGATGGCGCTGTTCGCGGCGCTGACGCTGGTCGGGCTGCAAAACGGCCAGATACCCTTTGCCCCGTTGATCAATTCGATATTCGGCACCAATCTGTCCACCTTCGGCTGGACCCTGCCAACGGTGGTGGCGATCGTGCTGGCGCTCGGGGTGATGGTGTTGTTCGCCTATCTGGTCGAACGCTACATCCTGCGATATCTGGTCGGGCAGGATCCGGTCATTCTGTTTATGGCAACCATCGGTCTTGCATATTTCATGGAGGGTTTCGGTGACCTGATGTGGGGCGCCGATATCAAGAAACTCGATGTCGGTCTGCCACAGGGCGGCAACGTCTGGCTCGAATCCGCGACCGAGGGCTGGGCCGAGGGTTTCTACGGTTTCTACATCGACAATCTCGACATCTGGGCCACCTTTATCGCCGTAGTGCTGGTGATCGGCCTGATGGTCTTCAGCCAATACACCAAAACCGGCCGCGCCCTGCGTGCCGTGGCCGACGACAACCAGGCCGCCATGTCCGTGGGTATCAGCTTGCGCGCCATCTGGGTGATCGTCTGGTCGCTCGCCGGTTTCGTGGCGCTGGTCGCCGGCACCATGTGGGGTGCCAAATCCGGTGTGCAGTTCTCGCTGTCGCTGATCGCGCTCAAGGCCCTGCCGGTGCTGATGCTTGGCGGCTTCACCTCTATCCCCGGCGCGATTGTCGGCGGCATGATTATCGGCGTCGGTGAAAAACTGTTCGAATATTCCATCGGCCCCATGATCGGCGGCGCGACCGAAAACTGGTTTGCCTATGTGCTGGCCTTATTGTTCCTCGTCTTCCGGCCACAGGGTCTGTTCGGCGAAAAAATCATCGAGAGGGTATAAGCATGTTTTACCGTGAAGCAGGCGATTTCAAGACAAGCTACGCCGCCGACAGCCAGACCTTTCCGATCAGGCTGGATCGCTACGGCTATTACACGACGCTGGCGATTGCCTTTCTGTTCGTGCCGCTGGTGATCTCGGACTACTGGGCCAATGCGCTGCTGCTGCCTTTCCTGATCTGGGCGATTGCCTCGCTCGGCCTCAATATCCTGTCGGGATATTGCGGGCAGATCAGCCTCGGCACCGGTGGGTTCATGGCAGTGGGGGCCTATTCCTCGTATAAGCTGATGACCGCGTTCCCCGACCTCAACCTGTTTATCGTGATCCTCCTGTCCGGCGTCATCACCGCCGCCGTCGGCGTGCTGTTCGGCCTGCCGAGCCTGCGGATCAAGGGCTTCTACCTTGCCGTGGCCACCCTCGCGGCGCAGTTCTTTCTCGTCTGGTTGTTCAACAAGGTGCCGTGGTTCTACAACTACTCCGCCTCCGGCCAGATTTCGGTGCCGACCCGTTCCGTATTCGGTTACGAGGTTACGGGCGCCGAGGCAAACTCCGAGGCAAAATACCTGTTCATCCTGGTGATCGTTGTCCTGCTGGCCTATATCGCGCGCAACCTGACACGCGGGCGTATCGGGCGCAGCTGGATGGCGATCCGCGACATGGACATCGCGGCGGAGATCATCGGTGTGAATCCGCTCCTGACCAAGCTCACGGCCTTTGCGATAAGTTCGTTCTATATCGGGATTGCCGGCGCGCTGTTCTTCTCCGTCTACCTTGGCGCGGTCGAGGTCGGCGAGGCCTTCGGCATCCAGAAATCGTTCCTTGTGCAGTTCATGATCATCATCGGCGGCCTCGGCTCGATCTTCGGCAGTTTCATCGGCGCGGCCTTTATGGTTATGATGCCGGTGCTGTTGAAAAACATCATGGTCGGGCAACTGGGCTGGGCCACAGACATCGCCGCCCATTTCGAGCTGGTCATCATCGGCGGCCTGATCATCCTGTTCCTGATACTGGAGCCGCACGGTCTGGCCCAGCTCTGGCGCCTGACGAAAGAGAAACTCCGTCTTTGGCCTTTCCCGCACTAGGGGCCGGTCAAATCATAAGCCACCGGAAAATTCGGGGCACCACCTGTCGTAACTTTAAGGGAGGACGACATGAAACTAAGCAAACTGGCATTAGTTGCCGCCGCAGCAATCACCGCTGCAAGTCCGATACTGGCCGGGGAACTTGTATTCCCGTCTCTCAGCTATCGCACCGGGCCTTACGCCGCGAACGGAACCCCCGTGGCAGACGGCTTTGCCGACTACTTCACGCTTCTGAACGAGCGTGACGGCGGTATCGGCGGCGTGATGACCAAAGTCATCGAATGTGAAACCGGCTATTCGACCGAAAAAGGCGTGGAGTGCTACGAATCCACCAAGGGCGAAGGCTCGCTGGTCTACATGCCGCTTTCCACCGGCATCACCTATCAGCTGATCCCGAAAGTGACGGCTGACGACATTCCGATGCTGACCACGGGTTATGGCCGCACATCCGCCGCCAACGGCGCGGTGTTCAGCAACGTGTTCAACTTCCCGGCCAACTACTGGCAGGGGGCATCGGTTGCGGTCAACCATATCCTCGATCAGGAAAATGGCGACATCAAAGGCAAGACCATTGCCCTGCTGTATCACAACTCCGCTTACGGCAAGGAGCCGATCCGCACGCTCGAAGCCCTGGCCGAAAAACACGGTTTCGACCTGACCCTTCTGCCTGTTGACCACCCGGGTCAGGAGCAGAAATCGCAATGGCTGCAGATCCGGCGCGAGCGCCCCGACTATGTCGTGATGTGGGGCTGGGGCGTGATGAACCAGGTCGCCATCCAGGAAGCCGCGAATATCAAGTTCCCGATGGACAAATTCATCGGCATCTGGTGGTCCGGTTCCGAGAACGACGTGATTCCCGCAGGCGCGGCGGCTGACGGCTACAAGGCCCTCACCTTCCACGCCGTGGGCACCGATTTCCCGGTATTCGAGGACATCCAGAAATATGTTGTCGATGCAGGCAAAGCCGCCGGCACGGGTGAAAACGTCGGCACGGTTCTCTACAACCGCGGTATGTATGGCGCCATGCTGGCAGCCGAGGCTGCGAAGGTTGCGCAGAAAATGCATGGCGTAGCCGAAATCACCCCGAGCCAGATGCGTGACGGTCTGGAAAACCTCGTAATGAACGACGAAATCGCGGCCGCTATCGGCTTCGGCGGCTTCGGTCCGAACTTCGAGGTCTCCTGCGCCAACCACGGTGGTCCGGGTCTGGCTGCCGTGCAGCAGTGGGATGCCGCCAACCAGAAATGGAATCTGATCACGGATTTCATGGCGCCCGATATGGACGTTATACAGCCGCTGATCGATGAGGACTCCGCTGCCTATGCAGCCGAGAACAACATCACCCCGCGCGACTGTAACTAAGCCACCCTCTCCGGCCCTTCCGGGGGCCGGAGACCCCATTCGTTTTGACATTTTCCAACCGCGAGACAAACCGATGCTGGATGCGACCAAAACCGAGACCCTGCTGGAGGTCAACAATATTGAGGTGATCTACAACCACGTTATCCTCGTGCTGAAAGGGGTTTCCCTGTCGGTTCCCAAGGGCGGCATTACCGCGCTTCTTGGCGGCAACGGTGCCGGCAAAACCACCACGTTGAAGGCCATTTCCAACCTGCTGCGTGCCGAGCGCGGCGAGGTGACCAAGGGCACGATCGAATACCGTGGAGAGTCGGTTACCGAACTGTCCACCACCGCGATGGTCAAGAAAGGCGTCATTCAGGTCATGGAGGGTCGCCATTGTTTCGAACATCTGACGGTCGAGGAAAACCTGATGACCGGCGCCTATACCCGCAAGGACGGCAAGGCGGCGGTAGCGGCCGACCTCGAAATGGTCTACGACTATTTTCCCCGTCTGAAGGAGCGCCGCAAGAGCCAGGCGGGCTATACTTCCGGCGGCGAGCAGCAGATGATCGCCATCGGCCGCGCCATCATGTCCCGCCCCGAAACCGTCCTGCTGGACGAACCCTCCATGGGCCTCGCCCCGCAGCTGGTCGAGGAAATCTTCCAGATCGTCAAGGGGTTGAACGAAAAAGAAGGCGTGTCTTTCCTGTTGGCCGAGCAGAACACCAATGTTGCCCTGCGCTATGCCCATCACGGCTATATCCTTGAATCCGGTCGCGTGGTGATGGAAGGTCCCGCGGCCGACCTGCGCGAGAATCCGGACGTCAAGGAATTCTACCTCGGCGTTTCCGAGGAAGGCCGCAAATCCTTCCGCGACGTGCGCTCCTATCGCCGCCGCAAGCGCTGGCTGAGCTGAGCCTCACCGTTTCCGATACATTTCCAAGGATGGTTCATGACCGATTTCTACGACAAGCTCGAAACCCGTTCCGCCGATGAGCGCGCATCCGATCTGTCCGGCGCCCTGCCGCGCCAGATCACCAACGCCATGGAGAAATCCCCCGCCATGGCCGCGCACCTCGGCAACATCGACCCTGCCGCCATCCGCACGCGCGAAGACCTTGCCGCGCTGCCGGTCCTGCGCAAATCCGCCCTCGGTGCCGAGCAAAAGGCCCGCCCGCCCTTCGGCGGCTTTACCACCAGATCACCAGAACAGATGCGCCACGTTTTCCAGTCCCCCGGCCCGATTTACGAGCCGGGCGGCGACGGTCATGACTGGTGGCGCATGGGCCGCGCCCTGCATGCGCTCGGTATCGGCAACGACGACATCGTGCAGAACTGTTTCTCCTACCACCTGACCCCTGCCGGCATGATCTTCGAGAACGGCGCGGCGGCAGTCGGCGCCACTGTCCTGCCTGCCGGCACCGGCCAGACGGAATTGCAGGCGCAGGCCGCCGCCGACATCGGCGTCACCGCCTATGCCGGCACGCCGGACTATCTGAAGGTTATCCTCGACAAGGCCGACGAGATGAGCCTCGACCTGTCGCGTATCACCCGCGCGGCCGTGGGCGGCGGCGCGCTGTTCCCGAGCCTGCGTCAGGAATACGCCGACCGCGGCATCACCTGCCTGCAATCCTACGCCACCGCGGACCTTGGCAACATCGCCTATGAATCGCTGGCGATGGAAGGCATGATCGTGGACGAGGGCGTGATCGTCGAGATCGTCACCCCCGGCACCGGCACCCCCGTTCCCGAGGGCGAGGTGGGCGAGGTTATCGTCACCACCCTCAACCCCGACTACCCGCTGATCCGCTTCGCCACCGGCGACCTCTCGGCGATCTTGCCGGGGGAATCCCCCTGCGGGCGCACCAACATGCGCATCAAGGGCTGGATGGGCCGCGCCGACCAGACCACCAAGATCAAGGGCATGTTCGTGCGCCCCGAACAGGTCGCCGCCCTCGTCGCCCGCCACCCCGAAATATTGCGCGCCCGCGTCATCGCGACCCGCGTTGGCGAGCAGGACGCCATGACCGTGCAAGTCGAGGCAAATTCCGCCGACGCCGACGCCATCGCGGCCTCGGTCCACGCAGTCCTCAAACTGCGCGGCAAGGTCGAGGTCGTCGCCCCCGACAGCCTGCCCAAAGACGGCAAGGTCATCGACGACCAGCGCAGCTACGAATAGGCAAAAACCGGCCATCGGGCCGGCGAAAAAGGGCAGGGGGGTGCCACAGGCGCCCCGCTCTGCTACGCTCGGGGAAATTCCTGCAGGAGGCTCCCCATGCGCAAACCCTTCAAACCGCTATTCCTTGCCCTGTCGTTCACCGCGATATCGCTGTCCACCACAGCGCTGGCGGACAGTCTGGCGTTGCTGGTCACCAACACAGAATACCCCGACACGGTGGTCGGTGCCGGCCCCTCGCAGGAACACACGCTGCTGCTTAACGCCTATCGCGCACAGGGTTTTACGGTTGTCGCCGGTCGCGACCTGAACGCGAAAAACATGCGCGAGGCGATCGAGAAATTCTATGAACAGGCTGACGACAAGGACCGTCTGGTCATCCATTTCACCGGTCGCGCCGTCAACGCCGGCGGCCAGAGCTGGCTACTCCCTGTCGACACACCCACCGATTCCCGCGTCACCGTCGAATACGAGGGGCTGCCCCTGACGCTGGCCCTTGACCTGTTGTCGGCCGAGCCGGGCCGCGCCGCTCTGTTCTTTGCCGACATCGGCGGCACCATCGACGCGCCGTTTTCGTCCGGTATCGGGGATGTGCAAATTCCGCAAGGCGTACTGATGGTCAGCGGCCCGCAGGGCCTGCTGAACGATTTCGTCATGAACGACCTGCTGGTTAGCTCCAAACCCCTGTCCGAGGCCCTCGCCTCCGCCGACCCCGCCCTTCAGGTCGAAGGGTTCGTTTCTCCCGACGTGGCGCTTGTTCCCGCACCGCCCGCAGCGGCAGCGGCCGAAACTCCCGCCAACTG
>JALSHL010000264.1 GCA_026982255.1 Paracoccaceae bacterium
CTGAGTGCGGCCAAGGCCCGACGCCCCCACATGCAAGTCGTCGTCATCGACCCCCGCCGCACCGCCAGCGCCGAAATCGCCGATCTGCACCTGCCCGTGCGGCCCGACGGCGACATCGCCCTGTTCAACGCCCTGCTGGCCGAAATCAGCCGTCAGGGCGCCCTCGACGAGGGCTTCGTCACCGCTCGCGTCACCGGATTTGCCGAGGCGCTGGAAACCGCCCGTGCCGGCTCCCCCGCCGACAGCGGACTGTCCCCCGAACAGGTCGAGGCCTTCTGCAACCTCTGGATCGGCACCGAAAAGGTCGTCACCGTCTATTCGCAGGGCGTGAACCAGTCCGCCTGCGGCAGCGACAAGGTCAACGCCATTATCAACTGCCATCTGGCCACCGGCCGCATCGGCAAACCGGGGGCAGGGCCGTTTTCGGTCACCGGCCAGCCGAACGCCATGGGCGGACGCGAGGCCGGCGGTCTGGCCAACATGCTCGCCTGTCACCTCGACATCGAGAACCCCGCCCACCGCACCACGGTGCAGCAGGCATGGAACGCCCCGACCATCTGCACGCAACAGGGGCTGAAGGCCGTGGACCTTTTCGCCGCCTGCGACAGCGGCCGTATCAAAGCGCTGTGGATCATCGGCACCAATCCCGCTGTCTCGCTGCCCGACGCGGATTTCGTGGCCCGCGCGATCGCCAAAGTGCCCTTTACCGTGGTTTCCGACGTGACCGATACCGACACCACGAAACTGGCCGATGTATTCCTGCCCGCCACCACATGGGGCGAGAAAACCGGCACCGTCACCAATTCCGAACGCCGCATCAGCCTGCAACGCGCCTTCCTGCCCGCCCCGGGCGCAGCACGCCCCGACTGGCGGATCATCTGCGACGTCGCCGCGCGCATGGGCTTCGGCGAGGCCTTCGCCTATCAAACCCCCGCCGATATCTTCCGCGAATACGCCGCCCTGTCCGGCAAGGCTGCCGCACTGGGGCGCGATTTCGACATCAGCGGGCTGGCCGGTATTTCCGACGCGGAATACGACGCCCTGAAACCGGTGCAATGGCCCGTGCCCGCCAACGGCGCCGCCGGTGGCCGTTTCTTTGCCGACAGCGCTTTTTTCCATGCTGACGGCAAAGCCCGCATGCTGGCCGTCAACAGCCCGCCCCCGCGCGTGCGCGCCGGCATCCACCTCAACTCCGGCCGCATCCGCGACCAATGGCACACCATGACCCGCAGCGGAAAATCCCCGCGCCTCGGCCAGCATACCCCCGAACCTTTCGTGGATATCCACCCCGAAGACGCACAGCCCCTCAGCCTTGGCAAGGACGACCTGTTGCGGGTGACGCACGGCGACCATGCGGTGATCCTGCGCGCCCGCGTCACCACCGACATCCGCAAAGGCACGGTGTTCGTCCCGATGCACTGGAACGACAGCAACGCTGCCTGCGCGCGGATCAATACGCTGCTCGACAGCACCACCGACCCGGTTTCCGGCCAGCCGGCGCTGAAGGCCGGCGCGGTGGAACTGCACCGTTTCGACGCCCGCTGGCACGGTTTCGCGGTCTCCGCCGCCGCCATCCCGCCGCACCGCCACACCTATAGCGCCGTCGCCCGCACCGCCACCGGCTGGCGGGCCGAACTTGCCGGCGCCACCCTCCCCGACGACTGGGAGGCCGAAGCCCGCGCCGCCCTTGCCCTCTCCACCGGCAGCGTCAGCATCCTGCGCGATGCGGCGCAGGGGCTGGTCCGGGTCGCCATTCACGACGGCACGACCCTGCGCGGCCTGTTCTTCGCCGCCCCGCGCCCGATCGGGGTCGCGCGCAGCCACGCCGCCAGCCTGATCAACACCGATACCCCCGCCCTCAAGGCCCTGTCCGGTCTGCCGGTTTCCGGCCAGCCCGACGCGGGCCGCACGGTCTGCGCCTGCACCGGCGTCGGCATCAACACCATCCGCACCGCCATCGAGGGCGGCGCAACCAGCGTTGCCGATATCGGCGCACGCACCGGCGCAGGCACCAATTGCGGCGCCTGCAAACCCGAACTCGAAACCCTGCTGGCCGCAGCCCAGTTGCGCGCCGCCGAATAACCAACCGAACGGAGGACCCGAATGCCCCGCCCGCAAGACCCCGCCAAACCCGACCAGTATCGCGCCCTCGGCCTCAGCACCTTCGCCTTCACGATCAGCTTCGCGGTCTGGACGCTATTCTCGATCATCGGCGTGCAAATCAAAGAGGACCTCGGGCTGAGCGACACACAATTCGGCCTGCTGGTGGCAACCCCCGTCCTGACCGGATCGGTCAGCCGGATGTTTCTGGGCATCTGGACCGAAAAATACGGTGGCCGGATCGTCTTTCCGCTGCAAATGCTGACCACTGCCATCGCGGTCTGGATGCTGACATGGGCGCAATCCTATGCCATGTTCCTGCTCGCCGCGCTGGGTCTGGGGCTGGCGGGCGGCTCTTTCATCATCGGCGTTTCCTATGTCTCGCGCTGGTTCGGCGCGGGGCAACAGGGCACGGCGCTCGGGATTTTCGGCGCCGGCAACGTCGGTGCAGCCCTGACCAGTTTCGTTGCCCCCGTCCTGCTCGTAGCCTTCGGCTGGGAGGGCACCGTGCATATTTACGCCGTGGCTCTGGCCCTGACCGCCGTGCTGTTCTATGCCTTCGCCAAGCCCGACCCGGTCGAAACCGGCCATGCCGCCATCCGTCCGGCCACCGGCCTGCGCGCGCAACTGGCCCCGCTCAAATATGCGCAGGTCTGGCGGTTCTCGCTCTACTATTTCTTTGTGTTCGGCGCTTTCGTCGCCCTTGCCTCCTTCCTGCCGCGCTTCTACGTCGGTGCCTACGGGCTGGAACTGACCGTGGCCGGCAGCCTTGCCGGTCTCTACGCCCTGCCTGGATCGGTTTTCCGCGCCCTCGGCGGCTGGATGTCCGACAAATGGGGAGCGCGCCGCATCATGTATGCAACCTTTCTGAGCGGGCTGGCCCTGCTGGTGGGCATGTCCTATTCCGGCACCCCGCTGGCCCTGTTCGTCACGCTGACCGTGGTCCTCGGTTTTTCCATGAGCCTCGGCAAGGGCGCCGTCTACAAGCATATTCCCGTATACTACCCGCAACACGTCGGCGCGGTCGGCGGGCTGGTCAGCATGATCGGCGGACTGGGCGGTTTCGTCCTGCCCATCGCTTTCGGCGGCCTGCTCGACATGACTGGCCTCTGGACCGCACCGTTCATACTGCTCGCCCTGCTCGTCGCCGGACTGACCGTCTGGATGCACCTTTCCGTGCGCAAGCTGGAGCAGCGCAGCAGCGGCCTTCCGAACACCGCATAACCGGCTTTCAACGAAATATTAACCTCTGGCGCGTATAACGATTCGCACTGAGCGAGACGGGCTTTCCACCCGGGGTTTACCGCGCCAGAGATTTGTTAATACCTTTCCGTTGCGATTTTCCGCAACATCACACCAACCGCCTGAACGTTGCGCCGACTGACAACCGGCTACATGCCAGCAACATACTCAGGTTCAGGCATCCTCTGGCGCGGTGACCCATCTCACAGCTCACAGGCTCCCTCTAAACCCGGGTGCCGAAACCAGGTTCCAGGCAAGAACCACACCGGAAACGACGCAATAGCGCGGCAATCACGCCCGACGCTATATTTTTTGTGCCCGGACTTGCGAAATCACATGCGCAAACGATCCGCACACCCGTCCGGCAACCTGCCCCATATCCGGCAAATCCGCCCCCAGCGAATCCGCCGCCCCGAACAGCGCCGGTCCCGCAGCAGCCGTATGGGTGGCATAATGGAACTCGTGCCCCTTCAGCGCCCCCCTCCACGGCAGCCCTGCCAGAGGCCGCAAATTCCGGTATCCCAGATGCAGCCTGCGCCGCGCGAAGCTCGTCTCCACCGGCAGGAACCCGAGCATCCGGTGCGCCTGCCCGTCGCCATCCACCAGCTCCCGCCCCAGCGCCATATAGCCGCCGCACTCGCCATAGAGCAGCGCCCCGCGATCCCGCGCCGCCGCCATGCCCTGCCGGAAACCGTCGCAATCCGCCAGCCGCCCCGCGTGCAGCTCCGGATAGCCGCCGGGCAGAAACACCGCATCGGCATCCGCCGCCGGTCCTTCGTCCGCCAGCGGCGAGAAAAACGACACCTCCGCCCCCGCACGCCGCCATGCCGCCAGCATATGCGGATAGGCAAAGGCAAAGGCCGCATCCCGCGCCACCGCGATCCGCTGGCCAAGCGGCGCCAGCCCCGCCACCGGCGCGCCCGTCGCCACATCCCCCGCCAGCGCCAGCAACGCATCGAGGTCCACCCCCGCGCCCACCAGTGCCGCCGCCCTGTCGATAAAATCCTCCAGCGCCGCATATTCGCCCGCCTGCACCAGCCCCAGATGCCGCGACGGCATGTCCAGCGCCGCCTGCCGCGCCACCTGCCCCAGCACCGGCACACCCGTCGCCGCAATCGCCCGCGCCACCATCGACCCGTGACGCGGCGAGCCGACACGGTTCAGAATGACCCCAGCCACGCGCACATCCCCGCGCAGCCCCGCAAGACCGGCCACCACCGCCGCCGCCGTCTGCGCCTGTTTCGCCACATCCAGCACCAGCACCACCGGCAGCCCCAGCACCGCCGCCACATCGGCGACCGAGCCGCGCCCCATCGGATCATCCGCATCCGGCGCACCGTCGAACAGGCCCATCGCCCCCTCGACCACCAGCAATTCGCCATCCCGCGCCGCCAGCGCGCGCAGCTCCTCCGGCCCCATGGCCCAGCCATCCAGATTAACGCAATCCGCCCCGCTCGCCGCCGCATGGAAAGCCGGATCGATATAATCCGGCCCGCTCTTGGCCGAGACCACCGCCAGCCCGCGCGCCCGCAGCGCCCGCAGCAGGCCCAGCGTCACCAGCGTCTTGCCCGCCCCCGAATGCGGCGCGGCAATCACAAGGCCCTTCAGCCCCACGCCATCCGCTCCCGCAACAGGTTTCCGCGCCCGATCGACACGATCGCCGGCGCGCCGATACCGCTCGCCCCGATATCCGCCGCCGCCCGTTCTAGCGTCGTTTCCAGCACCTGCGCCTCCGGCAGGGTCGCATGGCTGACCACCAGCACCGGCGTATCCGCCGCCAGCCCGCCCGCGACCAGCTTGTCCGCGATCTCCGCCATATGCCGCATGGCCATATACAGCACGATCATCCCCGCGGCCCGCCCGACCGCGGCCCAGTCGATCCCCTCGGGCGACAACCCCGTGTGGTCATGCCCCGTCAGGAAAATCACGCTGGAATTCACATCGCGCGAGGTCACCGGCACACCGGCATAGGCCAACCCGCCGATCCCCGCCGTGATCCCCGGCACGATACGGAATTTCACCCCCGCCGCGACCAGCGCCAGCACCTCCTCGGCGCCGCGCCCGAACATGAACGGATCGCCCCCCTTGAGCCGCACCACCCGCCGGCCCGCCCGAGCCTCGGCCAGCAGCCGCGCGTTGATCTCCGGCTGTTTGGGCGAGGGTTTACCGCCGCGCTTGCCCAGAAACACCCGTTCCGCATCGCCGGCAAAGGCCAGCACGTCCGCACTGACCAGCGCGTCATGCACCACCACATCGGCCTGCTCCAGCGCATTGACCGCGTGCAGCGTCAGCAACCCCGCATCGCCGGGACCGGCCCCGACCAGCCAGACCTCTCCGGCAGGAAAATCAGGCAGTTTCATGTTTTCACCCTCGGCCTCAGAACATGCGGAATAGCAGGATCATACAGCGCAGAATCCCTGAAATCCGTCCGGTTTTCAAGCGCGGGCCCGATGAACACCAGCGCCGTGCGCGTAATCTTGGCATCGCGCACCTTCGCGTGGATATCCGCCAGCGTGCCGCGGATAATCGTCTCGTCCGGCCAGCCGACGCGATAGGCCACCACCACGGCGCAATCGTCCCCGTAGAACGGCGCCAGTTGCCGGCGGATCTCGCGCAGGGCCCGGATGCCCAGATGGATCACCAGCGTCGCCCCCGTGCGGCCGAAATTCTCCAGCGTCTCGCCCGCCGGCATATCGGTGGATTTCATCGACATGCGGGTCAATACAATCGACTGCGCCACCTCGGGTATCGTCAGCTCCTGCCCCATGGCCGCCGCCGCCGCGCTATAGGCCGAGACCCCCGGCGTGATGTCATAGGGGATCCCCGCCGCCTTCAACCGCCGTATCTGCTCGGCAATCGCGCCGTAAAGCGCCGGATCGCCCGAATGCACCCGCGCCACGTCCTGCCCGCGCGCATGGGCCGCCACGATCTCGGCGTGGGTATCGTCCAGCGTCATCGGCGCCGTATCCAGCACCCGCGCGCCCTCCGGCGCACAGGCCACGACCGCCTCGGGCACCAGCGAACCGGCATACAGGCACACCGGGCAGCTTTCGATCAACCGCCGCCCCTTGACCGTGATCAGGTCCGGATCGCCCGGCCCCGCGCCGATAAAATGCACTGTCATGCCAGATCTCCGTCGATTTTGCGGGCATAGCCGCGCGGCGTATACATCCGCGCCCCCTCGCCCAGTTGCGCCAAACGCGAGTTGCTGGACCCCACCAGCACCACCGTCAGCATATCCACATCGTCCACCTGCAAATCCGCCAGCCGCACATAGCGCACCGCCTCGCTCTCCCGCCCGAGGTTGCTGGCCAGCATCACCGGCGTATCGGCAGGGCGGTGTTGCAACAGGATATCCCGCGCCTCGGCCAGCAGGGTGCGGCGGCGTCTGGAAACGGGGTTGTAGAACGCAATGACGAAATCCCCCTCCGCCGCCGCGCGCAACCGCTTGACGATATCCTCGCGCGGGGTCAGCAGGTCGCTCAGGCTGATGGCGCAGAAATCATGCCCCAGCGGCGCACCGGCCCGCGCCGCCGCCCCCTGCAACGCCGAAACCCCGGGGGTGGAAACCACCTCCACCCGCCGCGCCGCACCGGAGACCCCGTGTGCCTCCGGTCCGCGGTCCAGCAGTTCGTAAACCAGCGCGCCCATGGCATAGATCCCCGCATCGCCGGAACAGATCAACGCCACATTGCGCCCCTCGCCCGCACGTTCCAGCGCATAGCGGCAGCGGTCCTCCTCGCCGCCCAGCGGAAAATCGGAGCGTTGCTTGCCCGCCGCCAGCGGCCCGAGCAGGTCGATATACAACCCGTATCCCACCAGTTCATCGGCCTGCGCGATCAGGTGCGAGGCCTCCGGCGTGCGCCAGCTGTGCTGCCCGGGTCCGATGCCGACAATCGACAGTTTCCCGCGCGCCCGACCGTGCAGTTCCGCAACCGGTTCGGGGGCCGTGGCAATGGCACAGGTGGCATTGGCCGTCTTGCGTTTCGCCACCCCGAGGGTCGCCGTCGCCCCGCCACCCGCCAGCGCCGCCGCTTCGGATACGCCGTGGCAGCCGACCTCGGCAAACACCACCTCCGAAGGGGTCGCGAGGCGCGGCGTCTCCGCCTTCAGCTCCGCCGCGCTGAACAGGCGCAAGGGCAGGTCCAGCGCCTGCGCCAGTGCCAGCACCGCGGGTTCGTCCGCCTTCAGGTCCAGCGTGTAAATCCCCTTGAGCGCCTTCGGGGCAATTCCGGCCTCCTCCAGCGTTTCGCGCACCAGCTCCGCCAACTCGTCCGGCGGGCAATTGCGCGAACAGCCGACGCCGAGCGTATGCCGTTGCGGATGATACAGAAGCGCCGCCGGTTCGCGCACCTCCTGCGGTTCCGTCGTGCAGAGGATATCCACCGCCCCGCCTTTCGGCAGACCGGCCAGCCATCCGGCCCGCGCCGCCTCTGCCCCGTCCAGACGCGCGCCACCGCCCTGCAACAGCGCCATCATCGCCGCCTTGGCGTTTTCGGGATTGGCCAGCACCCAGCCCGCCGGCGGCTCGTCCAGCGAGATGCCGAGGCTCACATCCCCCGCCGTCGTCACCGCCGCCAGAGCCCCCAGCCCTTCGGCAATCACCTTCGCCAGCCGGTTCGCCCCGTGATGCCCGCCCAGCAGCGGAATCACCGTGGAACCGTCGTCGGGAATGGCAATCACCGGCGGCTCGCTGCGTTTGTCCGCCAGCACGGGGGCGACGGCGCGCACCAGAATACCGGCCGCGCACACCCCCACCACCGGATGACCGGCCTGAAACAGCATCCGCGCATGTTCCAGCGCATCGGGGAAAAAGGCGTCGGCCCGTTCCACCCGCCCCGCGCGCCCGTGCAGCGGCGCGCCGAGGATCTCCGCCACGCGGTGCGCGGTCGCCTCGCCCGCACGGGACAGGCACATTACAATCGGGTTCAGTTCAGCCACGGGTCATCCCCTTTGGTTATCAGGATCATGGAAAAATACGGCGCCGGATCGGGGGCCTCGGCCAGCGGCAGGATACGTTCGTTCGGCAGGCTGGCGCGTTCCACATAGGTGGCGCTTCCGGCCAGCCCCATGTCCTCCAGCAGGGCGCGCAAACGCCCCAGATGCCGTCCGACCTTCATGATCGCCACCGCCCCGCTCTCCGTAATCCGCTGGCGCAGCACGTCCGTTTCCAGCGGCGCGGGCAGCACGCCCAGCACCTCGTTTCGCGCGGTCAGCGGTTGCCGCGCCGACGCCGCACATGCCGTCACCGAGGTCACGCCGGGCACCACCTCGGTCTCGAAATCCGCTGCCAGCCGCGCGAAAAGATACATGAACGATCCATAGAAAAACGGGTCGCCCTCGCACAGAACCACCACATCGCGACCGGCGCGCAGATGGGCGGCAATATCCGCCGCGCCCCTGTCGTAGGCCGCCTGCGCCGGCGCCCGCTCCACCGTCATCGGAATGCGCAACGGAATTTCGGTCACGCCCGCAGGGATCGCCGCGGCGGCGATGGAGCGCGCGAAACTCTCGCCATCCTCCAGCGCCGGCCATGCGATCACCGCCGCACCCGAAACCAGCCGGTGCGCCTTCAACGTCATCAGTTCGGGATCGCCGGGGCCAAGCCCGACACCAATCAGCTTGCCGTTCATCGTTTGATCAGGCTCCATTGTGTCACAGGCCGCAACGGTTTCCAGCCGGTCAGCCCGCCCAGCCCGTCGGCGCGGTTGATCGCGATCTGCACCAGTTCGCCGCCATGCGCCTTGTGCAGCTCCAGCAGCAGCGCCTGACTCTCCAGCGTCACCGCATTGGCCACCAGCCGCCCCAGCGGGCGCAGGGCGTTCCAGCAGGCTTTGAACGTCTCTACCGACAGTCCGCCGCCGATGAAAATCGCATCCGGCGGCTCCAGCCCCGCGAGCGCATCGGGCACCACCCCGTCAACCAGCTGCAGCGCGGGCACGCCCAGCGCCAGCGCGTTTTCCGCCGCCATGGTCCGCCGGTCGGCGCGCGGCTCGATCCCGATCGCCCGCGTATAACGCGCCGCGCGCAGCCACTCTACCGCGACCGAACCGCAGCCCGTGCCCACATCCCACAGCAACGCACCGCGCATCGGGATCAGCTTGGCCAGCGTCGCCGCCCGCACCTCGCGTTTGGTCATGGTGCCGTCATGGGTGAACACCTCGTCCGCCAGCCCGGGCACCCGCGGCAGCAGCGCCGCATCGGGCGCGGCCACACATTCCACCGCCAGCGTGTTGAACGGCGGCACCACATGGTCCCACTCCGCCGCCAGCCCGTCAAAGCGTGCCTCGTCCCTGCCGCCCATATTGGCCAGCACCGTCATCCGCGACTGCCCGAAGCCGCGCTCGACCAGAAACCGCGCGATCTGCGCCGGTGTTTCCGCACCGGTGGTCAGAACCAGCAGCCGCACGTCCGGCTGGATAAAGGCGATCATCTGTTCCACAGGGCGACCGTGCACGGTCAGGGTTTCCAGATCCGCCATGCTCCAGCCCATGCGCGCCGCCGCCAGCTGAAAGGCCGAAAGCTGCGGGTGATAGGTGATCTCCTCCGGCGAAAAATGCCGCCCGATCTTCGCCCCGACCGAAAACCACAGGGGATCCCCCGTCGCCAGCACCACCACCCGTTTACCCCTGCGCGCCCGCAATTCCCCGATCAGCGCGTCAAAGGGCGAGGGCCATTGCAACGTCTCCGCCTGCGGGTTGGCCGCCAGCACATGATGCCGCGCGCCGCCGACGATTACCTCGGCCGCTGCGATCACCGCACGGGTGGCAGGGGTCAGCCCCTCCATCCCGTCCTCGCCGATGCCGACGATATGCAGCCACGCGCTCATGCCGCCCTCTTCTTTGCCAAAATACTCATTTCGCCTCCAGTTCCGGCAGACCCGCCGCCAGCCCGTTCACCGCCGCCGAGGCCAGCGCCGAGCCGCCACGCCGCCCGTGCAGCGCCAGAAACGGCACCCCGCGCGGATCGGCGGCCAGTTCCGCCTTGCTCTCGGCCGCGCCGACAAACCCGACCGGAAACCCGAGGATCGCCGCCGGCTTCGGCCAGCCCCGATCCAGATTCTCCAGCAGATGGAACAGGGCCGTGGGCGCATTGCCGATGGCCACCACCGCCCCTTCGATATGGTCCCGCCACAGCTCCACCGCCGCCGCCGAGCGGGTGGTGCCGAGGCGCCGCGCCAGTTCCGGCACCCGCGCATCGTTCAGCGTCACGACCACCGGACTGTCGGGCAGATAGCGCCGGATGATCCCCGCGCCGACCATTTCCACGTCACACAGCACCGGCGCCCCTGCCGCCAGCGCCGCGCGGGCCGACGATACCACATCGTCCGAGAACGCCAGATCGTCGACGATATCGACCATCCCGCAAGCATGGATCAGCCGCACGGCCACATCCTGCACCCCCGCAGGCAGGCGGTCCAGCGCCGCCTCGGCCCGCACGATGGCGAAGGATCGGGCGTAAATGGCCGCGGGGTCTTTCTCGTAACCCGCCACCCCTAGCCCTTCAACCGTTTGCGCACCGATTCCGGCCCCAGCGGGTGATCCGCCTGCGGGTATTCGGGATGCACATGGTCGTG